>NZ_JFAO01000003.1:0-146211 GCF_006408945.1 Bifidobacterium sp. UTBIF-78 | reverse complement strand
CCCCCAAATCTGCATTTCCGTCCCACTTGGATTCGGGACGCAAACGCAATACCGGCGAAATTGCACTTCCGTCCCACTGCCAAGGACTCCAAATCCTTGGAATTCCGCCATTCCTCGATAATCCCCAAATAAAGCGAGTGAAATGGGAGCGGGACGCAAACGCAAAATCGGCCGAAATGCGTTTGCGTTCCGCTCTTACCTCAGGCATTGGCGAATCACCAGTGCGTCGCATTCGTTGGCGAATCACCATCGCCAACGAATGCACTCGGCACATTCACCCCTGCGACTCTTGCCCTCAAATCACGACGAGTCGGCAGGAGGCCAGACTCGATTGGATACGCAGGACACTGACGGCAACTGGTGATCACTGCCGCGCGGCCGGGCGACCGGGAACCGGCATCAGCTGTTGCGGTTGATTTCGATGTCGGTGACGGTGAGGTTCGCCTCGTTGACGAGGTTGAACAGGATGACCTCGGCGAGCGGACCGGGCTGCATGAAGGTGTGCTGCTTGGCCTCGGACACGTAATCATGGCTGTCGCGGTAGAAGGCGGTGTCGATGCCGCCCGGGTAGACGGCCACCACCTTGACGCTGGTGCCCTTGTATGCCGCCTGCAGGCTCTTGGTATAGCCCTTCTCGCCCCACTTGGTGGCGCAGTACACGCTCTCGTTCGCATTGCCTCGGGTGGCCGCGGTGCTCATGATCTGGGCGATCTTGACGTCCTGTTCGCCGCAGGCCTTGAGCGTCTCCACGGTCCACAGGATCATGCCCTTGAGCCCCTTGAGGCACTTGTCCACGTCGGCCGCTTCGTAGGCGGTGGGCACCTTGAACGATGGCTGGCCGGCGTTGTTGATGAGCAGGTCGATGTGGCCCAGTGCGGCGATGTCGGCCACGGAGGCGCGCACGAACGCCTCGTCGGTGATGTCGCCCACATAGGCCCGGTACGATTCCGCCGGCCACTGCGCGGTAAGCTCCGCCTGCCGTTCGGCGTTGAAATCGATGCCGGCCACGAGCCAGCCCTTGGCGATGAGCTGGCTGGCGAACTCGTAGCCGAGCCCCAGCGCGCTGCCGGTGACGATGGCGATCTTCTGGCCTGTTGCGGTGGTCATAGTGGCTCCTTGCGTCCGATTGCTTTCCGTTACAAAATTACCTGGAAACCGGCCCTGTCGTGTGCATCGTCGCGCATCGTCGGGCCAACCGCCGATCGTAGACTGTCCGATCGTAGGCCGCGCACCTGTTATGCGAGCGTCCTTTGCAGCAACTACTCCTCGGCGACCAGCTCGAGGTACGAGTCGTTCCACAGGTCCTCGTCGCCGTCGGGCATGAGCAGCACACGCTCGGGGTTGAGCGCCTCGACCGCGCCCTCATCGTGGGTGACGAGCACGATCGCACCCTCGTATTTGGCGATGGCCTTGAGGATCTCCTCGCGCGAAGCCGGGTCTAGGTTGTTCGTGGGCTCGTCGAGCAGCAGCACATTGGCGCGCGAGGTCACCAACGTGGCCAGCGCCAGACGGGTCTTCTCACCGCCGGAGAGCACCCGAGCCGGCTTCATCGCGTCGTCGCCGGAGAACAGGAACGAGCCGAGGATGGAACGGGCCTGCGTGTCGTTGAGCTCCGGCGCCACATGCGTGAGGTTCTCCAGCACGGTGGCGTTGAGGTCCAGCGTGTCGTGCTCCTGCGCGAAGTAGCCGATCTTGCATCCGTGGCCGTAGTCCACCGAACCGGTGTCCGGCTCCTCGATATGCGCGAGCAGGCGCAGCGTGGTGGTCTTGCCGGCGCCGTTGTAGCCGAGGATGACCACGCGCGAGCCCTTGTCGATGGCGAGGTTCACGCCGGCGAACACGATGTTGGAGCCGTACGCCTTGGAAATGTCCTTGGCCATGATCGGCGTCTTGCCGCAGGGCGCGGGCTCCGGGAAGCGGATGTCCGCCACCTTCTCCTTCTTCTCGGCCGTCGAGGTGTTCTCGAGCAGCTTCTCGGCGCGGCGCATCATGTTCTGCGCGGCCACGGCCTTCGTGGCCTTGGCGTGCAGGCGGATGCCCTGCTTCATCAGGCGTTCGGCCTTCTTCTCGGCCACCTCGCGCTCTCGGCGGCGGCGCTCCTCGTCCACCACGCGCTGGTGCAGGTAGCCCTTCCAGCCCAGGGAGTACATGTCGATCTGGCCGAGCTGCGCGTCCAGATGCCACACCTTGTTCACGGTCTCATCAAGCAGTTCGGTGGAGTGGGAGATCACGAGGAATCCGCCCTCGTACTTCTTGAGGAAGCCGCGCAGCCATTCGATGGAATCGGCGTCCAGGTGGTTGGTCGGCTCGTCGAGGATGAGCGTGTCCGCGTCGGAGAACAGGATGCGCGCCAGCTCGATGCGTCGGCGCTGGCCACCGGACAGGGTGCCAAGCTTCTGCTCCATGACCTCCTGCGGCAGTCCCAGCGATGCCGCCATCGCGGTGGCCTCGGACTGGGCCGCGTAGCCGCCGGCCTTCTCGAAGTCCTGCATGGCCTTGTCGTAGCGGTTCATGGCCTTGCTCATCACGTCCGGATCCGGGTCGGTCATCTCCTTCTCGGCCTTGCGCATGCGGCTGATGATGGTGGCGATGTCGCGCGCGCTCATCATGCGGTCGAGCGCGGACTGCTCCGGATCGGCGGCATGCGTGTCCTGCGGCAGGTAGCCGAGCTTGCCGGAGACGTGCACCTTGCCGGCCGTGGGCAGCATATCGCCGGTGATCACGCGCGTGAGCGTGGTCTTGCCGGCACCGTTGCGCCCGACCAGACCGATCTTGTCGCCCTTCGCGACGTGGAAGTCGGTGGGATGCAGCAGCGTACGCGCGCCGATCTGAATCTCCAGACCTTGTGCATCAATCGCCATGCCTCACCTAACGCTTTCCTTGAATGTTGAATCCCGAAATAAACCAACGCACCATGGTAGCGGAAGGCGTGAAGAATGGGCAAGACACCGCCATCCCGGCGCCCGGCGAGCCACTAGAATCGTCAAGGGAACATGTGTTTTTCGAAGGGGGTTGCCATGGAATACGCCGATGACGCCGATCGCCGCGAACTGCTGCTGCACAGCGCCTATGCCGCCGAGCAGGTGAGGGCCATGGAACGGCCGCTGTTGGACAGGGGCGTGCCGCTGATGCGCATGGCGGCCCAGGCCGTGGCCCATACGGCCGCCGGGATGCTGGATGACGAGGATCTGGCGCTTGAGGACACGTCGATCGTGCTGCTCGCCGGCGCCGGCGACAATGGCGGCGACGGTCTGTTCGCCGCCGCCGCACTGGCCCAGGAGGGTGCGGCCGTGACCGCCGTGGCCGTGGGCCGCACGCTGCACGAGGAGGGGTTCGCCGCGTTCGTGCGTGCGGGAGGCAAGGTGCTGGTGCTCGACCCGGAGGCGGGGATTCCCGGATGCGCGTCCGGCTTCTCCGCCGGCGAGGCCGGGGAACGGCTGCAGGCCGCCGTCTCGTTGGCGTCGAAGTCGCATCTCATCATCGACGCGATGACCGGCATCGGCATTCATGGCGCGCTGCGCGGCATCCCCGCGGCGCTGGCCTCCGCGTTGGGCCTCGATGGCGAGGTGCCGGACGAATCCGCACTGCCGGGCCGCGAATCGTCCGGCGACTTCCCGCTGGTGCTGGCCGTCGATACGCCATCCGGCGTGGGCGTGGACGATGGCTCGCTGCCGGGACCGTATCTGCCGGCGGATGTGACGGTGACGTTCGGCGCGATGAAGCCGTGCGCGGTGCTGCCGCCGGCCACGTTCGGCTCCGGGCGCATCGAACTGGTCGATTTCGGTTTCGACATCGACGACGTGGAGCCGGCCGTGGAGGTGGTGGACAACATGTTCGCCTCCGATGCGGTGCGCCTGCCGCATGTCGATGACGGCAAGTATTCGCGCGGCGTGGTGGGCCTTGTGACCGGCTCCCAACGCTACCCGGGCGCGGCTGTGCTCACCGCCCGCGCTGCGGCCCGCGCGAACACCGGCATGGTGCGTTACCTCGGCCCCGAACGTGCACAGAACATGGTGCTTGTGGCTCTGCCCGAAGCGGTGCTGGGCAAGGGGCATGTGCAGTCCTGGGTGGTGGGTTCCGGCGTGCCGTCGGGCGACGCGGACGGTGCCGATGCCGACCTCCAGCGCCAGACCATCGCCGCGCTGCTCAGGCACTATGCGTTGGACGGCGAGCCGGCGGTGGACGACGCCGCCTACGACATGCCGCCGGTGGTCGTGGACGCCGGCGCGTTGGATCTGCTGCCTGACCGCGTGCCCGGTCAGGTGGTCATCACGCCGCACGCCGGTGAGATGGCGGCGCTGCTCAACCGGCTCGAGGCCGGTCGGGCCGTGGCCCGGGCCGATGACGCGTCGCCGAATGCCGGCGGCTACGCCGGAGCGTCTGATGCAGAGGATGCCCACGACACCGTCGGCTTCGATGGCAACGCGGATTCCGGCACCGGCTCCACCAGTACCGGTACGGGCACCGGCAGCCCGGAAACCGCTGAATCCAAGTCCGATGGGACTGAATCCAATACCGTCTCCTCCCCCACGGCCGCTGAATCCGAGTCCGACGTCACCGGCGATTCCCGTGCCGCCTCCCCCGCGACCGATACGCCGTCATCATCCGCAACGCCGGACGAACCGGCTGCCGCCTTCACCGCGCGCGACGTGACCGCGTATCCGCTGGCCTGCGCGCGTCGCGCCCACGAGCTCACGGGTGCGACGGTGCTGCTCAAGGGCGCCGTGACCATCGTGGTGGATGAGGACCACACCTACGTCTCCGGCAGTGCGCCCGCATGGCTGGCCACGGCCGGTGCGGGCGATGTGCTGGCCGGTCTGGTCGGCGCCCTGTTGGCGCAGCAGGATGACGAGATCACCACGGCCGAGACAGTGGCCGCCGCCGCGTATCTGCACGGCATGGCCGCGGCGATCGCTTCGGAATCCGAACAGCAGGGGTGGCAGGAGCCCGATTTGGTCGGCCACGGCCGCCGTCAGCGGTTCATGACCCTGGGCCACCCCATCGTGGCCGGCGACGTGATTCGCGCCATCCCGGAGGCCATTGCCGACGTCGTCGCGTGACGCATCGGCCGGTCCGCAGGCCTTTTCCGTCTTCCGTCGCGGCCGCATCGCCGTGGCAGAAGCACCACACAGGCTGGTTTGGGACGGTAAGTATGCGGCCCGACGATATGGCCGCGTACTTACCGTCCCAAACCAGCCTCAAACAGACGGTATGTACGCGGATACCTCGTCACGCCGCATACATACCGTCGAAAACGGCCGTCGAACGGCCTCCAAACGTACCGACACGGACGATGTGCGTCCGGTCCGGTACGGTACGTCACGCCGCGGCGCACAGCAAACGGCGCACAGTGCGAAGCGCGCGCATACGGTCGGAAACTCACACCTCGGGTTCGCCGTCGGTGTCGAGACGGTAGCCCATGCCGGTTTCGGTCTTGAGATACTTCGGGTGCGCGGGATCGGGCTCGATCTTCTTGCGCAGCTGCGAGATGTACAGACGCAGGTAGCCGGTGTCCTTGACGTGCTGCGACCCCCAGATCGAGGTGAGCAGATCCTGACGGGTCACCAGCTTGCCGGCGTTGCGCACCAGCACCTCGAGCACCTTCCATTCGGTGGGCGTCAGGCGCACACGCACCTCGCGTCCCTTGCCGCCGCGGAACACCGCGTGCGCGTTGAGGTCCACGGTCACGTCGCCGAAATGCACCAGCGGCGTCTCGCTTTCCGCCGCGTTCTCCTGCGTGACGCGACGCAGCAGGGCGCGGATGCGGGCCAGAAGCTCGTCGATGGAGACGGGCTTGGTCACGTAGTCGTCGGCGCCGGCATCCAGCGCGGCCACCTTCTCGCGCGCGTCGGTGCGGCCGGACACCACCAGAATGGGGGCCTCGGTCCATCCGCGCACGCCCTGGATCACGCCCATGCCGTCCATGCGCGGCATGCCGAGGTCCAGCACGAACAGGTCGGGATGCTCCTCGACCGCCACCGTGATGCATTCGACGCCGTCACGCGCGGTGACGATGTCATACCCCTGTGAATGCAGGGTGATCTTCAGCGCCTTGAGGAACTGCGGATCATCGTCCGCCACCAGAATCTTCATCACCTTGCCTCCTCTCACGAATCCTGTGCCGAACCGTCACCGCCTGCGGCGGGCCGTCCGGCTCCATCGGCGTCATGACCGGTATGCCCGGCATGACCGTCGTCCTCGTCCGCACCGTTCACCGGGATGGGGACCGGCGCGACTATCTCGTCGTCATGATCGTCCACCGGCGACGGCTCCTCGGCGGAGTGCGTCTGCCTCCCCGCTGCGTCGCCGTCCCGGTCCTTGCCGTCGGAGCTGGCGCCAGAACCCTTCCCGCCGTCGACATCAGCGGCATCGTGGGCACCGGCCCCGGACTTCCGCCCGTCGGCCCTGTCAACGGCTGCGGACTCATCCTTCCCGCCCTTCATGATGCCGTAGGTGATGAACCGGTCAAGTCCGCGTTCATCGGACCGCCCACGCCCGGGCAGCGGCAGAATCACATCGGAGACGGCATCCGACACGTTGAGCGTGTCCTTCTCGAGGATGTCGGCCGGGTTGGGCCGTTCGGCGGGCGGGATCACCTGGCCGGCGAGCAGCTTCGAATCGGCCTCGCGCAGCGTGATCACGATGGTCAGGCCGCCGCCGGGCGTGTCCTCGGGGCTGATCGAGCCGCCCATCGACTCGACGAACCCCTTCGACAGGGCCATGCCGAGTCCGAGGCCGGTGGTGTTGTCGGTATCGCCCAGACGGTGGAACGGCAGGAAGATGTCGTCCTTGCGCGAGTCGGGCACGCCCGGTCCCTGATCGGCGACGCGGATTTCGACCACGCCGTTGAACGACGAGGCGGACAGGCGTACGCGCTTGTCCGACGGACTGAACCGCATGGCGTTGACCAACACGTTGGACAGCGCGCGACGCAGCAGCGCCGGATCGGCCACCACCAGCGGCAGGTCGGGGGCGATGTCAAGGTCGATGGACCAGGGGCCGATGCCGAGTTCGTCGAACAGCGGGATGATCTCCTCGCCCACATCCGTGGCGACGAGCGACAGCGGCAGGGCGCCCTCGCGGATGCGCGAGACGTCCAACAGGTCGGTGACGAGCTTGGTGAGCTGCTTGAGGCCGTTGGAGGCCACGGCGAGCAGATCACGCCGGTCGCGTTCGCTCATCGTGTCACCCATGCGCTGCAGACCGGAGATGGCCGCGGTGGCGGAGGCGAGCGGCCTGCGCAGGTCGTGGCTGACCGCGTTGAGCAGACCGGTGCGCACCTTCTCGGCGGCGGCAAGAGGGCCGATCTCGCTGGCCTTGCGTTCCAGATCCTTGTGCTCGAGCACGGTCTGGATCTGGGAGAGGATGGCCAGCAGCATGCGCTGGTCGGAAGCCTCGATGGTCTTGCCGTAGAGTTTGAGCGACAGCCCGTGGTCGGACAGCGAAATCGTCTCCGGCTCCTCGATGGGGGTGGTGATGTCGGTGCCGGTCTCCTCGCTCGCGCGGGTTCCCGGTTCGCCGTCGGAGATGATGACCCGGTTGTCCTGCACGACGCGCACGCAGGAGAAGCCGAAGGCCTCGCGCGTGCGGTGCACGATGGCCTGCAACGGGTCGTCGCTGCGCAGCACGGCCCCGGCCACGCTGGCCAGCGTCTCCGATTCGGCGCTGGCGCGCTTGGCCTGACGGGCGATGGTGTCGGCGCGGTCCACCACCGCGGAGACGATGATGGCCACGACCACATACAGTACGATGGTCACGAAATCCTGCACACGCACCACATGCAATGTGCCGATGGGCTCCGTATACAGGAAGTCGAGCAGCAGTCCGGAGAGCACGGCGGACAGCACCGCCGGCATGAGCCCGCCGATGACGGCCGAGACCACCACGATCAGCTGCAGCAGCAGGGCATCGCGCTGGGCGAACTGCACGTCGCTGAACAGGTACAGCAGCCATCCGGTGAGCGCCGCGGACAGCACGGCGAATGCGAACCCGGCGGCACGTCGCGTCCAAGCCATCGGCGTATGGTTCGAGGAGGGCATGCGGATGCCCCGGTTGACGAACGAATGGGTGACGATGTGCACGTCGATGTCGCCGGACTTCTCGATGATGCCGTTGGGCGTCGAGGGCCGGCCGAGCCAGCGCGCAATGGCACCGCGCCGCGAGACGCCGACGATCACCTGCGTGGCGTTGTTGGCGCGCGCGTAGTCGAGCAGCGCCTCGGAGATGTCCTCGCCGACGATCTGATGGTAGGTGCCGCCAAGCTCCTCGACCAGCTCGCGCTGTTTGATGAGCAGCGCCGGGTTCGAGCCGGCGAGCCCGTCCTCGGGGGTGACGTGCACGGCGATGAGGTCGCCACCGCCGGATGCACGCGCCACGCGGGCGCCACGGCGCAGCAGCTGCTCGCCCTCGGGCCCACCGGACAGGGCGACGATCACACGCTCGCGCGTCTCCCACTTGGCCTTGATGTGGTGTTCCTCGCGATAGGTCTTCAGCGCCTCGTCCACGCGGCCGGCGAGCCACAGCAGGGCCAGCTCACGCAGGGCAGTGAGGTTGCCCACGCGGAAGTAGTTGCTCAGGGCCGCGTCCACGCGGTCCGGCTTGTAGACGAAACCGGCGGCGAGGCGTTCGCGCAGACCCTCCGGCGGCAAATCGACCAGCTCGACCTGCGAGGCGGAGCGCAGCACCTTGTCCGGCACGGTCTCCTTCTGCGTGCTGCCGGTGATCTCGCGCACCACGTCGTTCAGCGATTCGATGTGCTGGACGTTGATGGTGGTGATCACGTCGATGCCGGCGTCGAGCAGGTCCATGACGTCCTGCCAGCGCTTCTTGTGCACGGAGCCGGGCGCGTTGGTATGGGCCAGCTCGTCGACGAGGGCCACCTGTGGGTGGCGTTCGATGATCCCGAACAGGTCCATCTCCTCGAGCCACATGCCGCGGTAGCGCACATGGCGGCGCGGCACCGTCTCGAGTCCTTCCGCGGCCTTGGCGGTGGCGGTGCGCCCATGCGTCTCCAGCAGAGCGATGACCACGTCCTTGCCATCCTCCTGCAGGCGATGCCCTTCCTTAAGCATCGCGCAGGTCTTGCCGACGCCCGGCGCCGCACCCAGCAGCACCCTGAACGTCCCTCTCGCCTCTGCCATACACTCTCCCCTGTTCGACTCATCGACTGGTCGCCATCCGCGGCCATCGCGCTGACGTCCCTGTATACGACTGTATACGATAAACGCCATCAGGGGTGATGGCGCAGACACTTCACGCCATCACCCCCGATGAACGGTTGCAACTCGTTACTTGGTTGGTAACCGGTTACTTGAGCTCGTCAAGAGCCAGATTGAGCTTGACCACGTTGACCGTGGACTCACCGATGAAGCCGAGGCCACGACCGGTCGTGTTCTCCTTGACCAGCTGCTCGACCTGCTCTTCCTTGAGGCCGCGCTCCTTGGCCACGCGCTTGACCTGGATGGCCGCGTACTCCGGGCTGATCTCCGGGTCGAGGCCGGAGGAGGAGGCGGACACGGCGTCGGCCGGGACGTCCTTGACGCTCACGCCCTCACGCTTGGCGATGGCCTCGCGCAGTTCGGTGGTGCTCTTGATGAGGTCCTCGTCCTGGTGGCCCTTGTTGGTGCCGGAGGAGGCACCGCCGTAGTAGCCCTGGTTGTCCTCGTCCTTGTTCGGGTCGGAAGCGGCCGACGGACGGGACTGGAAGTACTGCGGTAGGGCGTCGCCGTTCTCATCCGTGAAGGACTGGCCGATCAGGGAGGAGCCGACGACCTCGCCCTGGGAGTTGGTGATCATCGAGCCGTTGGCCTTGTCGGGCATGCCGAGCTGGCCGATGCCGGCCATCACGAACGTGTAGACCACGACGATGACGGTGAAGACGATCACGGCCTTGAACCCGGCCCAATAGCTGCGCAGGTTCAATGAGATGGTGTTCTTCATAACATTCACTCTTTCCTAATGTCCGTAAGCGGGGATCAGAAGCCCGGGATCAGACGGACGAACAGGTCGATGATCCAGATGCCGATGAACGGCGCGATGATGCCGCCCAGACCGTAGACCTTGAGGTTGCGGCCCAGGATCTTCTCGCTCGCCTCGGCGCGGTACTTGACGCCCTTCAAGGCCAGCGGGATGAGCAGCACGATGATGATCGCGTTGAAGATGATCGCGGAGAGCACGGCGGACAGCGAGCTGTGCAGGCCCATGATGTTGAGCACGCCGAGGCCCGGGAACTTCTCCATGAACATGGCCGGGATGATGGCGAAGTACTTGGCCACATCGTTGGCGATGGAGAAGGTGGTCAGGGCGCCACGGGTGATGAGCAGCTGCTTGCCGATGGCCACGATGTCGATCAACTTGGTCGGGTCGGAGTCGAGGTCGACCATGTTGCCGGCCTCCTTCGCGGCGGAGGTGCCGGAGTTCATGGCCACGCCGACATCGGACTGGGCGAGGGCCGGGGCGTCGTTCGTGCCGTCGCCGGTCATGGCGACGAGCTGGCCCTTGGCCTGCTCCTTCTTGATGTAGGCGAGCTTGTCCTCAGGCTTGGCCTCGGCGATGAAGTCGTCGACGCCGGCCTCCTGGGCGATGGCCTTGGCGGTGAGCGGGTTGTCGCCGGTGACCATGACGGTGCGAATGCCCATCTTGCGCAGATCGGCGAAGCGCTCCTTCAGGCCCTTCTTGACGACGTCCTTGAGCTGGACCACGCCCAGCACCTTGACCTCGCCGTTCGCGTACTGCTCGGCGACGACCAGCGGCGTGCCGCCCTGGCCGGAGATGGCGTTGACCTTCTCGTGGAGGGCGTCGCGCACCTCCACGGGCATGGCGCCGCCTTCCTTCTCGATCCACGCCTCGACGGCGGAGGTGGCACCCTTGCGGATGCGGTCGCCGTTCGGCAGGTCGAGGCCGGACATGCGGGTCTCGGCGGTGAAGGGCACGTCGAGCGCGCCCGGCACCTCTTCGAGGTCGAAGCCCTCGGACTTGGCGAGGGCCACGATGGACTGGCCTTCGGGGGTGGAGTCGGCCAGCGAGCTCAGGGCCGCGGCCTTGGCCATCTCGTCGTGGTCCACACCGGGCAGGGCGTGGAACTCGGAGGCCTGACGGTTGCCGTAGGTGATGGTGCCGGTCTTGTCGAGCAGCAGCGTGGTCACGTCGCCGGCGGCCTCGATGGCGCGGCCGGAGGTGGCGAGCACGTTGTGCTGGACCAGACGGTCCATGCCGGCGATGCCGATGGCGGAGAGCAGGGCGCCGATGGTGGTCGGGATGAGGCAGACGAGCAGGGCGATCAGGACCGTGAGGCTCACGGAGGTGTCGACCGAGGAGGCCTGCGGGTTGATGCACAGCACGACGACCAGGAAGATGATGGTCAGGGAGCTCAGGAGCACGTCCAGAGCGATCTCGTTCGGGGTCTTCTGGCGGTTGGCGCCTTCGACCAAGGCGATCATCTTGTCCACGAAGGACTCGCCGGGCTTCTGGGTGATGCGCACCACGATGCGGTCGGACAGCACGCGGGTGCCGCCGGTCACGGAGGAGCGGTCGCCGCCGGACTCGCGAATCACGGGGGCGGACTCGCCGGTGATGGCGGATTCATCCACGGAGGCGATGCCGGAGATGATGTCGCCGTCGCCGGGGATGAGCTCGCCGGCGGAGACGATCACCACGTCGCCGAGCTTCAGGTCGGAGCTCGGAATCTCCTCGACGTAGGTCGGGCCCTCGCCGCGCTCCGGGGCGCGCACGTCCGGGTCGTTCTTCTCGTCATAGCCACGCACGATGCGGGCCGGCGTGGTGGTGCGGGTCTTGCGCAGCGCGTCGGCCTGCGCCTTGCCGCGGCCCTCGGCCACGGCCTCGGCGAGGTTGGCGAAGAGCACGGTGGCCCACAGCACGATGGCCACGATCCAGGTGAAGTACACCGGCTCGCCGTTGGCCAGAGCGGGGACGAACAGCTGGCAGATGCCCAGCAGGGTCAGGAACGCGGCGCCCACCCACACGATGAACATGACGGGGTTGTGCCACATGTTGCGGGGATCGAACTTGCGGAACGCGTCCGGCAGGCTCTTGCCCAGCATGGCTCCAAGCGACTTGTTGTTGGAGTTCTTGACGTCGTTCGCGATGGAGCTCGCGTTGTTCGCGACGTCGTTCGCAGTTGCGGAAGTCATATCACGCCACCAAACCTTCTGCCAACGGTCCCAGAGCAAGCGTCGGGAAGAACGTCAGCGCGGAAATCAGGAAGATAACGAACACCAGGAGGACGACGAACAGGCCATTGTCGGTCTTCATCGTGCCGGAGGTCACCGGCACCTTGTCCTGCTTGGCGAGGGAGCCGGCGAGTGCGATCACCAGCGCGATCGGCAGGAAGCGGCCGAGCAGCACGGCCAGACCCAGCGCGGTGTCGAGCCACGGGGTGTCGGCGGTGATGCCGGCGAACGCGGAACCGTTGTTGTTCGCGGCCGAGGTGAAGGCGTACACGACCTCGGAGAAGCCGTGGTTGCCGCTGTTGTTGAGCGAGGTGTCGAAGATCGACTGGCGGGCGAACGGCAGAGCGAAGCTCAGGGAGACGCCCACGACCACGGTGATCGGCATGACCAGGAAGTAGAGCGAGGCCATCTTCATCTCGCGCGGGCCGATCTTCTTGCCGAGGTATTCAGGGGTGCGGCCCACCATGAGGCCGGCGATGAACACGGCCACGACGGCCATCACGAGGATGCCGTACAGGCCGGCGCCCACGCCGCCCGGGCTGACCTCGCCGAGCATCATGTTGAGCATGTACATCATGCCGCCCAAGGCGGTGTACGAGTCATGCATCGAGTTGACGGCGCCCGTGGAGGTGGAGGTCGAGGTGGTGCCGAACAGGCCGGACCACACGATGCCGAAGCGGGTCTCCTTGCCTTCCATCGAGCCGCCGGTCAGGGCGGTGATCGGGTCGTTGGAGAAGGACTCGGCGGTCACCACGCAGAAGAAGCTGATGCCGAAGAGGATCACCATGGCGCCGAGCAGGGCGTAGCCCTGGCGGATGTCGCCGACCATGCGGCCGAAGGTGCGGGTCAGGGCCACCGGGATGCACAGCATGAGCAGAATCTCGATGATGTTGGTCCACATGTTCGGGTTCTCGTACGGGTGCGAGGAGTTGGCGTTGAAGAAGCCACCACCGTTGGTGCCGAGCTCCTTGATGACCTCCTGGGAGGCCACCGGGCCCTGCATGATGGTCTGGGTGCCGCCGGCGACGGTGTTCACCTGCACGAATCCGGCGAAGTTCTGCGCCACGCCGAGGGCCATGAGGATGATGCCCATGACGATGGCGATCGGCATGAGGATGCGCAGGGTGCAACGGGTGAGGTCGACCCAGAAGTTGCCGATGGTCTCGGACTTGCGCCAGGCGAAGCCGCGCACCAGCGCGATCGCCACGGCGATGCCGACGGCCGCGGACACGAAGTTCTGCACGGCCAGGCCGGCGAACTGCACGGTGTAGCCAAGGGTCACGTCAGGCGAGTAGGACTGCCAGTTGGTGTTGGTCACGAACGAGGCCGCGGTGTTGAACGCCAGCGGGCCCTCGACGTTCGGGAAGCCCAGCGAGAACGGCAGCCACTGCTGCACGCGCTGGAGCAGGTAGAGCACCAGCACGCTCAGGAGGGAGAAGCCGAGCACGCCGCGCAGGTATGCCTTCCAGGTCTGTCCCTTCTTGGAGTCCACGCCGATGATCTTGTAGATCCACTTCTCGAAGAAGAGATCCTTGTCGGTCGTGAACACGTTGTACATGTAGTCACCCAGCGGCTTGTAGATCGCCGCGAGGATGATGGCAATCAGCGCGAATGCCATGATCGCAAAAAGATATACCATGTGATGAACCTTTGATTCCTAAGATCTCTCAGTACAGTTCAGAACTTCTCGGGACGGCACAGGGAATAGAACATGTATGCGATTCCCGCGATACCCAGCACGACACCCAGCACAGTGAAGAACGTGGTCATAGCCTGTCCACCAGCTTTCCGAACAGGTCAACGAGAACGAAAAACGCCACTGTGCCCACAACGTAGGCAACATCTACCCACCAGGGCATGTCTTTCTCCTTATCATCGAACAAACCCGATGCCGCGTTCCGCCTCCCCTCTGGGGCTGCGCGACGACGTCATCGGGTCATTGCGATTCTTAATCGTATGGATTCGGTGCAGGAATTGTGACGGTTTTTACGGCTTGCATACGTACCTATGCGAAACTGGCGGCGATTTGCTAACACTTTGCTAACACCGCTGCTTTCGCGCCGGCAACCGTTGGTCAGACAGGTTGGTCAGACGGCCGCACATTGCCTGTTTTCTCCGCTTTTCGGCGGCGTGCAAATGCTTCTGTCTACCCGCAGTGCCACCCACACTGCCATCCCGCAGTACCACCCGCAGACACCCCGCAACCGCAATGGGACCACCAGCGCCCGCCGGATATCCGCCGCATCCGTACACTGGTTTGCGGACCACGATAGTCCCGGATACCCGTATATATAAGGAGCTTGTATGGCTGACTCCCCCACCACCATCACCGATGTCATCTTCGACTTCTGCGGCGTGCTGCTCGACTGGGACACCCGCGCATGCCTGACCGGCCGCTTTCCGGACGACGTGGTCGCCGCGATCTGCGCGCCCGACGATCCGCACGGCTTCTTCCGCTATGAGGATCGTATGGACGCCGGCGAGGACTTCGACAGCATCTACCCGGATGTGGTGCGCGAGCAGGGCGAGGACATCGCGGCGATCTTCCGCTATTACATCGAGCATTACGCGGATGCGCTGCCGCGCACGCTGCCGGGCATGACCGAGCTGCTCGCCGATCTCAAACGCCACGGATACGGCGTGTGGGGTCTGACGAACTGGTCGCACGAGACCTTCCATCTCGCCTTCGAGAAGTTCCCGCGACTCGAGCAGCTGCTGGACGGCACGGTGGTCTCCGGCGTGGAGAAGATGCACAAGCCGAACGCCGACATCTATAACCTTGCCATGGAACGCTTCGGACTCACGCCCGAGCGGTGCGTCTTCTTCGACGACACCGCCAAGAACATCGTGGGCGCCAACGAGGTGGGCATCCACGGCATCCTCTTCTCGGGCGCCATCGCGGCGCGCGACTCCCTCGCATCCCTCGGCGTGCGGCTGTAACGTTGCAACGCTATAACGCTGCAACGCTGTAACGCTTTCGGCCGTGCCCACCGGCACGGCCTTTTCCATCATCCCTTGAGCCCGGTGTACAGCGTGTAGTACCGCCCCTTCAAGGCGATGAGCTCGTCATGGGTGCCGCGCTCGATGATGCGCCCGGCTTCGATGACCATGATGCAGTCGGCGTTGCGGATCGTCGAAAGGCGATGCGCGATGACGAACGTGGTGCGTCCCTTCATCAGCTCGTCCATGCCATGCTGGACCAGCGATTCGGTGCGGGTGTCGATCGACGAGGTCGCCTCGTCGAGGATCAGCGCAGGCGGATCGGCGACCGCGGCGCGCGCGATGGCGAGGAGCTGCCGCTGTCCCTGGCTCAGGGCCGCGCCGTCGCCCGCAAGCTGCGTCTCATAGCCGTCGGGCAGCTTGGCGATGAAGGCGTCGGCATTGGCGAGGCGCGCGGCGGCCTTCACCTCCTCGTCGGTGGCATCGAGCCGTCCGAAGCGGATGTTGTCCATGATGGACCCGGAGAACAGGTGCGTGTCCTGCAGCACCATGCCCAGCGACCGGCGCAGGTCACCCTTGCGCATGTTCCGAATGTCGATGCCGTCGTAGGTAATCGAACCGGAGTCGATATCGTAGAAGCGGGTGATGAGGTTCGTGATCGTCGTCTTGCCGGCGCCGGTGGAGCCGACGAGCGCGATCTTCTGGCCGGGCTTGGCGAACATCGTCATGTCGTGGAGCACTTCCTTGCCCTTCACATAGCTGAAGTTCACATGATCGAGCCGGATGTCGCCGCGCATCGGCGTGATATGCCCGTCGGACGGGTCCTTCCACCCCCAATCGTCGGTGCGCTCCCTCGATTCGACCGGCCGTCCGGAGTCGTCGCGCGTGACGTTGACGAGCGTGACGCGGCCGTCGTCGCCCTCGGGCCGCTCGTCGAGCAGCGCGAAGACGCGCTCGGCGCCGGCCAGCGCCATGACGATGGAGTTGAGCTGCTGGGAGACCTGGGAGATCGGCATCGTGAAGCTCTTGACGAACGTCAGGAAGCTCACGAGCGCGCCCAGCGTGAGTCCCGTGGCGCCGGTCATCGCGAGCGCCCCGCCGATGAGCGCGCACATCACGTAGCCGATGTAGCCGAGCTGGTTGTTGATGGGCCCCAAGTATCCGGCGAACTTGTTCGCCTTGTTGGAGGCGTCGTACAGCTTCTCGTTGACTTCGCGGAAGTCGCGTTTGGCGGCCTCCTCGTGCGTGAACACCTTGACGACCTTCTGCCCGCTCATCATCTCCTCGACGAAGCCGTTGAGCTTGCCGACCGATTTCTGCTGCTGCGAGAAATGCGCGCCTGAGCGGCCGGTGAGCACCTTGGTGAGCAGCACCATGACCGCGGCGATGACGAGCATCACGCCGGTCAGCGGCACGCTCAGGTAGATCATCGAGACCAGCACCATGGCGAGCTGGAGCACCGAGGTGAGGATCTGCGGGATGGACTGGGAGACCATCTGGCGCAGCGTGTCGATGTCGTTGGTGTACAGGCTCATCACGTCGCCGCGCGAGTTGGTGTCGAAATAGCCCAGCGGCAGCTTCTGCATGTGGCCGAACATGCGGTTGCGCAGCCGGCGCATGAATCCCTGGGTGACGAACGCCATGAGCACGGACTGCAGCGCCGTCGCCGCGACGCCTACCGCGTACAGGCCCGCGAGGCCGAGGATGGCCCCGAGCAGCGGGCCGAAGTCGCGTTCGGCGGGATTCGCGTGGACGAGCGGCATGATGTAGTCGTCGATGAGCCGTTGGATGAACAGGTTGCCACGCACGTTGGCGAACACGGTGGCGAGGATGCACACCATGATGAGCGCGTATTGCACGCCGTAGTGCGAGAAGAGGTCGCCCATGAGACGCGTGAACGTGCGCCACGGGTGGCCCATCTTCAGGTAGTCCTTGGCTGCGGCCGCGTTCCTGCCCGCATTGCCCCTTGGTCCCGGCATCACTTCACCTCCGATTCATTGTGCGATTCATTGTGCGATTCGTCATGCGATTCGTCATGGTCGCCCATCGCGGCTTCGTCGAAGTCGCCGCCGCCCTTGGTCTGCAGTTCGACGATGCTCGCGTAGATCTCGTCGCTCGCCACGAGTTCGGCGTGTGTGCCGACGCCGTGGATGCGCCCGTCGTCCATGACGACGATCATGTCGGCGTCCTGCACGCTGGAGACGCGCTGGACGATGATGATCTTGGTGACCTCGGGCATCTCGGTGGCGAAGGCGTGCCGGATGCGCGCGTCGGTGGCGGTGTCGACCGCGGAGGTGGAGTCGTCGAGGATGAGCACCTTGGGGTGTTTGAGCAGGGCGCGGGCGATGCACAGGCGCTGCCGCTGGCCGCCCGACAGGTTCTGTCCGCCCTGTTCGACCACGGTGTCGTAGCCGTCGGGCATCCGGTCGATGAACTCGTCGGCGCAGGCGATATGACAGGCGCGGCGCATGTCCTCGAGCGTCGCGTTCGGGTCGCCCCACTTGAGATTGGAGGCGATGGTGCCGGAGAACAGCACGTTCTTCTGCAGGACGACGGCGACGTTGTCGCGCAGGGTGTCGAGGTCGTAGTCGCGCACATCGACGCCGCCGACCATCACCTCGCCGCCGGTCACGTCGTAGAGGCGAGGGATGAGGTTGACGAGCGACGTCTTGGCCGAGCCGGTGCCGCCGATCACGCCGACGACCGCGCCGGAGGGGATGTGCAGGTCGATGTCGTCGAGCACGCGCTCGCGTCGTCTCGTGCCGGTGATCCTCGCGGCCATGTCGGCGCGACGTTTGGCGGTGGGGTCGTTTTCGGAGAGCGTGACCTCGGGGTAGCTGAAATCGACGTCGTTGAAGTCGATGACCCCGTCCTTGACGGCCATGACGGGATGCTCAGCCACGGGCATGTCGGCCCGTTCGGTGAGCACCTCGGCCACGCGGCGCGCGGAGGCGGACGACATCGTGATCATCACGATGGTCATCGACAGCATCACGAGGCTCATGAGGATGTTCATGCAGTACATGAGCAGGGAGGTCAGGTCGCCGGTGGTGAGGTCGCCCGCGACGATGAGGTTCGCGCCGAACCAGCTGATGAGCAGCATCGAGGCCCAGACGGTGAGCTGGATGACCGGGTTGACGGCGGCGAGGGTCAGTTCGGCCTTCATGAAGATGTCGTAGATGCGCTTGGAGATCGTGCGGAACAGCTCGTTCTGCATGTCGCCGCGGTCGAACGCCTTGACCACGCGGATGGCGGTGATGTTCTCCTCGGTGTTCTCGTTGAGCACGTCGTATTCGGGGAACGCGCGGCGGAAGAAGCGCGCGGCGATGTTCATGAGCACGCCCAGGACGATGCCGAGGAAGATCACGGCGCCGAGGTAGATGAGGGCCATGCGCCCGGAGACGACGAACGCCATGCACATCGCGACGATCAGCGAGCTCGCGGCACGAGGAACCATCCTCATGATCATCATGAACGCGTTCTGGATGTTCATCACATCCGTGGTCAGGCGCGTGACGAGGCTCGGCGTGGAGAAGCGGTCGATGTTGGTGAAGGAGAAGGTCTGGATGTTGTCGTACTGGTCCTGCCTGAGGTTCCTCGCGAAGCCGGCGGCGGCCTTCGAGCCGAACACCGAGCCGAGGCATCCGACCGTCAGGCCGCACAGCACGACCACGAGCATGATAAGGGACGTGCGCACGATGATGCCCATGTCCCCCTTCTCGACGCCGTCGTCGATGAGCGTGGCCATGAGCAGCGGCACGATCATCTCACACACGACCTCGCCGATCATCACCAGCGGGGTCAGGATGGCATCCCGCCTGAATTCCCCGATGTGCCGCATCAGCACCTTGACGGTTTCCACCCGCTCCACCTTTCGTGTTTCCGTTGTCGTCCGCGGCTTTCGGGGCTTGATTCCCCGGGCCGCGGATTTCGACATCAACAGGTTAGCAGTCTCCCGGCATTCGGACCGTGTGAGCCGCCGCCATCCGGTATCCCAAAACCGGTATCTCATAGGACAGACAGGAACATGGAAACAATTGGCTATAACCGCACCCATCGGCTAGTCCCACTGCTATAACCGTTTTTTATGACGCTTCTGCAACTCAAATACATCGTCAAAATCGTCGAATGCGGCTCGATGAACGAGGCCTCGCATGCCCTGTACGTCTCCCAGCCCGCCCTGAGCTCCTCCGTGAAGGAACTGGAGAACGAGCTCGGCATCGAGATCTTCACCCGCTCCTCGCAGGGCATCGCCCTGACCGTGGACGGCGCGGAGTTCCTCACCTACGCCCGTCAGGTGCTCGACCAAGCCGACCTGCTCGAGGAGCGCTACAAGCACGCCAAGCCGCGCAAGCAGCTGTGCCAGGTCTCCACGCAGCACTACATGTTCGCCGTCGAGGCGTTCGTGGAGATGATCAACTCCATCAAGTCCGACGAGTACGAGTTCACCATCCGCGAGACCCGCACGCGCGACATCATCAATCAGGTCGCCAACATGCTCTCCGAAATCGGCATCATCTACCTGTCCGACTTCAACAAGGACGTGCTCGGCAAGCTCCTGCGCGAGAAGCACCTCGAGTTCCATCCGCTGTTCCGCGCGCCGCTGCATGTGTTCATCTCGCGCGACAACCCGCTGGCCGCCAAGAAGGTCATCACGATGGAGGATTTGAAGCCCTACCCGTTCCTGCAGTACGAGCAGGGCGAGGAGGGGTCGTTCTACTTCTACGAGGAGGCGGTCTGGCCGGAGTACTCCCCCAAGCAGATCAACGTGACCGACCGCGCCACGATCCTCAACTTCATCATCGGTCTCAACGGCTACACCGTGTGCACCGGCATCGACAACGGCGACCTCAACAACGAGAAGATCGTGACGGTCCCGCTCGATTCCGACGAGACGATGCTCGTGGGCTGGATCACCAACGAGCGCGCCAAACTGTCCAAGGCCGCCGAGACCTATCTCACCAAGCTCAAGTCCGTGGTGGCCTCCCACGGATACAAGCTCATCGACTGACGTACCGACCGGACGACATCCACACGTAGGCGGTTCTCCTCCCCTGTTCCGGGAGGAGAACCGCCTTCGTCGTATACGCCAACCGTAATCCGTGCTATCGGACCTCCCACGGACTGTAAGTACGCGGCTCGACGAACCAGCCGCATACTTACAGTCCGTTTCAACGCCCAAACCGACTGTATGTACGCGACACCCTCGTTGAGCCGCATACTTACCGTCGCTCCAGGGTCGCAAACGGACTGTATGTACGCGGCATCCCCGTCGAGCCGCGTACTTACCGTCCGTTCCCTCTATCCGGATGGGTTCAGAGCTGCTTGCTCATGACGTCGGCGCCGTAGCGGCCGTAGTCGCTGCTGCCGTCATTGGCGGTCACGCTCCAGTACGTGGGGGTCACCTTCAGGCCGCGCGGATCGAATTCGTCGAATAGCTTGATCTGGCAATCGGCGTTGGGCTCGCAAGTGGTCTCGCTTTCCCCAAGCGCGTATCCCGAATGGACCACGTTGCCATCGGCATCCGTGGCCTGCACGTAGACCTCGAAGAACGAATACGTCTTGTCGGTATTGTTGTGCACTGTCATCGGCGTTTCGAAGAAGATGTACGACTGCGACGTGTCGCCGATCGCGATCACGGTTAGGACCGGGGATTTGCTCTCCCGCTGTGCCTGCTGGACCTCCTCCACGATCTTGCCGTACTTCTCGCGGTCCTTCTTGGCCTGGTCGATGGCGTCGTTGGCTTCCTTGATCTGTTTCTCGCGGTTGGCGACGTCCTGCTTGGACTCCATCAGGTCCACGTTGGCCCACTTGAGCTTCTGACTGGCCTGCTGGTACTGTGGCGTGTCCGCGACCACCACGGACTGCCCGCCGAGCCGGTAACCGGTCGAGCCGGCCCACATCAGCACACCCACGCAAACCAAGGTCGCCGCCGCTTTGGCGACCCCCGCAAGCGGTCCTTTGACGATGTCCCAACGCGCGCGGTCGGCATCGCTGGCGTTGCCTGCGGACACCCGCGACGCGGCCCGTCCGGTCTGTCCCAGCCATGTGAACGCCTTGTCCAGAATCGAGAACACCCGATCGCCCACGGTCATGGTCTCATTCGTGGGCACCTTGGCGGTCACCGGCCCGCGATGATGCAGTTGATTGGATTCCTCTCCATGCGTTTTCGTCTCACGCAATCCCTTTTCGGAGGACGTCGCCGAAGGTGACCCCGATTCCGACCCCGCGGCCCTAGCTGCATCGGAAGCCACGGCAGGACCCTTGATGCCATGCCGTTCGTCATACTGCTCGTTGCCCAGCTTGTCGTGTTCGTGCTGTTCGTCACTCATGAAATCACCGCCGTCTTGACGTCCTTGCCGAATTCGTGGCTTTCCGTCGTGGTACCGTCGGAACCGCCGCTGCCGCTCGTGTCGGGGATGGTCAGATAGTATCCGGTGGGTTTCAGCGTGGCCCCGGAAAAGCCCGTGTCCTGAATCGTGCCTTTGCACACCGCGGTCTTGCCGGGATAGAGCACGATGTTGCTCGCATACGCCGAAGCGTCGCTTTTCAGCACGGTCCCGTCCTGTCCCACGATATCGATGCGCAGACTGATGCTGTAGACCACATGACCCGAGTTGTTACGCACGGTGATCTGCGGATAGTAGTACTTATCCGCACCGCTCGCAGTCCCGTACTGCTGGTAGAACGTGTCCGGCCTCTCGCTGATCGATTCGATGGTCAGCGGCTCGGCCCCGGCGGCCGTGTTGCCACCGAGTTCGCCGAAGACCTTCTTATTGTCCTCGACTTCCTTTTGGGCCTTGGCGGCCTGCTTGCGCAAATCGTTGCGCTGTTCGGTCAGCTCCTCGGTCTTCTTGCGATTGTCGGCCACCTGCTCCTCGACCTTGGCGGCCTTGGCCTCCACGTCGAGATAGCCCTGGCTTTTCGTCGGATCCTCGGTGAACCGGCCGACCGCGAACGCTGCGACGAACACGACTACGGCGACGAGCACCACCGCGATGATTGTGCGAATGGCGATGCCACGTCCGATAGCTTTGTTTGCCGAGGAATCGTCATTCCCCGGTCCGATGCCGATGTCTCCGCCGGCCCTGGCATCGCCGTTCTTTCCGGATTGTGTCTTCTTCGGCGCCGCTCCCCCATCAAACGGCACCTGCCCCTGCGCATCATCTCTCATACTTCCACTGTATTGATGAAGGCCCCGGTGCGCAGGCTATGTCACCGAAAGTTCATCTTCACGGTCGGATGGTTGCGGGATCGATGGAACCGAATCGGGGCAAGCGCTTCTTCGCGGCCCCGATGGACGCCGATGAAAAAACGCCCCCATCGAGGGGGCGCTTGGCGGGTCTGTGTGAAAGAAACCGTGCGAGGAACCGCACAAGGAATCAAGCAGCGGCCCCGGTAATCCGCCGCCGTCAGGCGCCGTACTGCTCGAGATAGGCCTCGGCACGCTGCTTGAGCTCGTGGCTGAGCAACGGGGTGCCGTCGGCGTTCTTCATCTTGGCGGCGGCGTCGAAGATCTCGCGCACGTTGGCGATGGCGAGCACCGGGAAGCCGAATTCAGCCTCCACGGCCTTGACGGCGGAGACGTCGGAATCCTTGGTCTTCTCCATGCGGTCCACGGAAAGCACGAGGCCAACGACCTCCACGTCCGCTTCGGCCTTGAGCTTCGGGATCACCTCGCGCACGGCGGTGCCGGCGGTCATCACGTCGTCCACGAGCAGCACCTTCATGCCGTCCTTGAGCGGGGTGCCGACCATCCAGCCGCCGTCGCCATGGTCCTTCTTCTCCTTGCGGTCGAAGGTGTAGCCCACGGTCATGTTATGGCGGGCGGTCAACGCGATCGAGGTGGAAACGGCCAGCGGGATGCCCTTGTAGGCCGGGCCGAACACGGTGTCGATGTCGCGCGGGATGGTGTTGTGCACGATCGCCTGGCTGATCTTCTCGGCGTAGAACGCGCCGAGCGCGGCGATCTTCTTGCCGTCGTCGAACGCGCCTGCGTTGATGAAGTACGGGCTCTGACGGCCCGACTTCAGCGTGAAATCGCCGAATTTCAGCGCGTTGGATTCCAGCAGGAATTCGGTGAAGCGGTGTGCGAGCGTTTCTGCCATAGTGACTACCTCCAAGTCTTGTATCCGGCTGCCCTCAGACGGCTTCGCCTCCGGTTCCCCCGTAAGCAGGGAACCGGAGGCGTGCCGGTTACCTCCAAGTTTTGCCTGCGGCCAGTTTAGCAGCGAGTTCGGGACGGCTGTCCAGCAAATCGTCCAGTTCGCGGGCGATGCGCAGCGGCGCCACCGGGTCGAAGAGCGCGGCCGCACCCACCTCCACGGCGTTCGCGCCGGCGTACAGGTATTCCAGCGCCTTCTCGCCGGAGTCGATGCCGCCGATGCCGATGATCGGGATCTCCGGCAGCGCGGTGCGCGTGCGGTAAACCGCCGCGATGCCAATCGGCAGGACGGCCGGACCGGAGACGCCGCCGGTCTTGTTGGCAATGATCGGCTCGCCGGTGCGGATGTCAAGGCGCATGCCCAGCACGGTATTGATCATGCTCAGAGCGTCCGCACCGTGTTCGACCGCGGCGCGCGCCGGCACGGTGATGTCGGTGACGTTCGGCGTGAGCTTGACGACCATCGGCTTATCGGTCATCGGGCGCAGCTTGTCCATCAGCGCGGCGAGGGCCACCGGGTCGGTGCCCACGCTCATGCCGCCGTGCGTGACGTTCGGGCAGCTCACGTTGATTTCAAGCATGTCCGCGTCGGAATCGGCGAGCTTGGCCACCACCTGCATATAGTCGTCGTCACAGTGACCGGCCACGTTGGCCACGACCAGAGCGCCCGCCTGTTTGAGCGCCGGCAGGTCGTGCGCGAGGTAATGGTCCACACCGGGGTTCTGCAGACCCACCGCGTTGAGGTTCGAGGCCGGACCTTCGGCGGTGCGCGGTCCGGGGTTGCCTTCCCACGGCACCGGCGAGCAGCCCTTCGTGCCCACGGCGCCGAGCTGGCTCACGTCATAGAACCAGCGGACGGCGGCGTACTGGAACGTGCCGGAGGCGGTGCCCACCGGATTCTTCCATTCGATGCCGGCCACCTTGGTGGGGTGCTTCCACTCATGTGCCTCGTAGATGTTGATGTGACGGTCGTTGACGTTCCGGTTCGCGCACATGGTCACTCCCCCCATCCAAGCTGTTCGCGGGTGAACACCGGGCCGTCCGAGCAGACCTTGAGTCGGCCGTCCACGGTATCGACGGTGCACAGCACGCAGGTGCCGTAGCCGCAGCCCATGCGCTGTTCCATGCTGAGCTGGGCCGGAATGTCGCGTTCGGCGGCCCACTCGGCCACGGCCTTCATCATCGGCAGCGGACCGCAGCTGAGGATGATCGGCTTGCGGTCGAACGCCTTGAGGGCATCGCCCTGTTCGAGCCGGTTGAGCAGGTCCACCACGTTGCCTTCGGCGTTGTCGATGCTCCACGACCAGTCGGCGTAGCGGGAGACGTATTCCTCGGCGAAATGCTCATCGCGGTAGCCGAAGACGGCGGTGGCGAAGGAGGCGTCGTTTTCGGCGAGCTTCTGCGCGGCGTAGATGAGCGGGGGCAC
This sequence comes from Bifidobacterium sp. UTBIF-78, assembly GCF_006408945.1. Taxonomy (NCBI): domain Bacteria; kingdom Bacillati; phylum Actinomycetota; class Actinomycetes; order Bifidobacteriales; family Bifidobacteriaceae; genus Bifidobacterium; species Bifidobacterium sp. UTBIF-78. The sequence goes on along the minus strand of NZ_JFAO01000003.1, from coordinate 121,493 downwards.
GCCGAGGCCGCCGCCCACGAGAATGTAGTTGGCGTCCTGTTTCAGGTCGAAGCCGCGGCCGAGGGGGCCGAGCACGTCCACGCCGTCGCCGGCCTCGAGCTCGGCGAGCTGTTCGGTGCCGTGGCCGATGACGGCGAAGATCACGCTGACCTCGTCGTCTTCGACCTCGCTGACGCCGAATGGGCGGGGCATGAGCATGAAGTCGTCGTGGGTGAACAGGTTGACGAACTGGGCGGGCTTGGCGTGGGAGGCGATGAACGGGTCGCGGAAGGTGAGCCGCACCACATGGTCGGCGAGCTCGCGCACGTCGGTGACCTCGACGGTGTGCCGGGGCGGGAAGTAGCCCGCGGCCTGCGCCTCCGCCACCACGTCGTAGGTGGATGTGAATGATGATGTCATTGGTGTTGTGCTGTCCTTAGTCAAGGTTCGTATGCAGAGGATACGTCTGCGGCTGACGATGAACGATCGGCTTCCGGCACCGGCGAATCACCGGTAGACGGCCACGCGCAGCGCGTCGCGCATGTCGAGAGCGGCCTGACGCGCGCTTTCGGCCACGAGGTCGAGCGCGTCGTCGGCGCTCATGGATGCGTCGTACTTGCCGCTCTTCCTCCACGCGCCGATGATGCCGCGCGAGGAGTTGACGATCGCGCCGCCGCCCCGCTCGTCGAACATGCCGGCCACATCCTGCGCGGTGCCACCCTGGGCGCCGTAGCCGGGAACCAGGAAGAACGTGTGCGGCATGCGGGCGCGCAGCGCGCGGCCCTCCTCGGGATGGGTGGCGCCCACCACGGCTCCCACGCGGGAGTAGCCGTGCCGGCCGCGGGTTTCGGCGCCCCAGCCCTCCACGAGGTCGGCCACATGTTCGTAGACCTTCGTACCGTCGGCCAGATCGAGCATCTGCAGCTCGCTGGAGGACGGGTTGGAGGTGCGCACGAGCACGAAGATGTCCTTGTCAGCGGCGGTCGCGGCTTCGACGAACGGGGTGATGCCGTCGGTGCCGAGGTACGGGTTGACGGTCACGGCGTCCTCGTGCCATGGGTCGAAGACGATGGATTCGCCATTATCGGCGGCATCGTCGCCGGTCGCGGCGTCCACGCCCGCGCCGGTGCCCACGCCGCTGAGATGATGCGCGTAGGCGGCAGCGGTGGAGCCGATATCGCCGCGCTTGACGTCGCCGAGCACGTACAGTCCCTGCTGGACCGCGTATTCGCAGGTCATCGTGTACACGTCCACGCCGGCGGGACCCAGCGCCTCGTACATGGCGATCTGCGGCTTGACCGCGGGCACGATATCGGCCACGGCGTCGATGATGGTGCGGTTGAACTCGAAATACGCCACCGCCAGTTGCGCGGCGGGCAGTTCCTCGGGGGTCTCGACCGAATCGCGCACCTCGTCGGCGAAGCTCGCCACCACCTGCGGCGGCACCAGCGCCTCGGTGGGGTCGAGGCCGACGACGGACGGGTTCTGCGTGTTCTCGATGGCTTCGATAAGACGATCCATTGAAGTCCTTCTCTACTTGTGGGGTGCTCCTGCGGGAGTTCCCTGGGATGCTGCTCCCCTCTGTGAGGGAAGCAGGCTCGGGGAGCGCGACTGAGGGGAGCCGCAAGACAGGTTGCCTACATGCGGCTGAACATGAACTGTGAGCCGATGATGGTGGCGAGCGGCCGACCGGTCACCTGCCATCCGCCGAACGGGGTGTTGCGGGCCTTGGAGTGGAATTGCTCGGGGTCCACGGTCCAGGCCTGATCGGTGGCGAGCACCGCCAGATCCACGTTGGCGGCGTCCTCCACGCGGCTCAGATCGAGCAGACGGTTCACGCCCTCCGAATCGTCGCCGGTGGGCGCGGGCTCGGCGCAGCCCTCGACGAGGGCGGCGATGTCCGTGGGCTCGTGGCCCAGCAGGCGCATCGGTTCGACGGCCATGAGCTCGATGAGGCGCTCGTCGGAGATGTGGCCGCCGTCCACCAACACCTTGTGGCACACGCCGTACGCGCATTCGAGTCCGATGATGCCGTTGGGCGACTCAAGGAAGCCCAGCGCCTTCTCCTCCATCGTGTGCGGGGCGTGGTCGGTGGCGAGCAGGTCCACCGTACCATCCTCGATGGCCGCGATGGTGGCCTTGCGGTCGGCCTCGGAACGCAACGGCGGGTTCATCTTGGCGAGCGTGCCGTATTCGAGCAGCGCCTCGTCGCTCAGCGCCAGATAGTGCGGCGCGGTCTCGCAGGTGATCGGCAGGCCCTCAGCCTTGGCGGCGCGAATCGCCTCGAACGAGATCGCCGTGCTCACATGCTGGAAGTGCACGTGGACGCCGGTGCGACGGGCGGCCTCGATGTCACGCGCCACGATCTTCAGCTCGGTGTCCTCCGGAATGCCGGGCACGCCGAGCTTGCGGGAGACCGGGCCGTCGTTCACCGCGCCGGTGTCGTGGTGCTCGCAATGCTCGATGAGGTACAGGTCGGACGCCTTGGCGTTGGCCAGCACCTGGTCGAGAATCGGCTCAGGCACGGCGGAACCGTCATCGCTGATCGCGGTGACGGGGTGCGCGTTCATCGCCTCGGTCTTGGCGTCATCCTCGAATCCGGGCACGTACCTGAGCCAGTCGGCGGTGTCGCTGGCCTCGCGTCCGGCGCGGTCCTTGGATGCGCACACGCACAGGTCGTAACGGACCGGCAGCTTCACATCATGGGTGCGATCGTACTGCTGCAGGAAGTCGATGACGTTGGTCGCGCCAGCGTCCAGTACCTCGCGCGCACCGGGCTTGCCGGCCTCGGCGTCGGCCGCGGTGACGGTCTGGCCGTCGAGCGCGGGCAACGTGTTCGGCATGATGAGCACGGTGGTGTATCCGCCGGATGCCGAGGCGCGGCAACCGGAGACCATCGACTCCTTGTAGGTCTGGCCCGGGTCGCGGAAATGCACATGCGGGTCGGCGAAGCCGGGGGCCAGCGTCAGACCGGTGGCGTCGATATCGGCGCCGTCACGGACGGTATCGGTGTCGGCGAAGTAGGCGTCGGCGAGGCCCGGCACCGTGAGGTCGATGATCTCGCCGGTGTTCCAGACCCTGATGTTGCGTAGTGTGATGCTCACAGTTTGGCTTCCTCGTCGCAGTAGTCGCAGCGGTATTCGAGACGTTCGGAGTGCACGAGATGGAACATCTGCTTGATGCCGGGCTCGGTGGTGGTCACGCAGCGCGGGTTGACGCACTTGATGACGCCGACGATGTGCTCGGGCAGGTTCGGCTGCTTCTTCTCCACGATCGTGCCGCCGCGCACCACGTCCACGGTGGCCTGACGGGCCACGAAGCCGAGCACGTCGAGGTCGATGTCCTTGTCGTCCTCGATCTTGATGATGTCCTTCGAACCGTAGCGCTTGGACGTGGTGTTCATGATGAGCGCGAGCTTGGTCTTGGACGGGTCGATCTTCAGGTATTCGAGCACCTTGAGCGAGGTGCCTGCCGGCACATGGTCGATGATGATGCCGTTGACGATGCTGGTGACTTCCATCAGGCGCGTACCTCCTTGGATTCGAGCGGTTCGTATCCGGGCAGGTCGTCGCCCACCACGGTGCTTTCGAGGGCCATGCGCATGAGCATGCCGTTCTTGACCTGTTCGAAGTAGGCGGCGCGCGGGTCGTCGTCCACCTCCACGGCGATCTCGTTGACGCGCGGCAGCGGATGGAGCACGGCCATATTCGGCTTGGCAAGGGAAAGCTTGTCCTCGTCGAGGATGTACGTGTCGCGCAGGCGCAGGTAGTCGTCCTCGTTGAAGAAGCGTTCCTTCTGCACGCGGGTCATGTACAGCACGTCGAGGTCGCCGATCACGGAGGCCAGGTCGCGCACCTCCACGTAGGAGCAGCTCGGCGTGGCGTTGATGCGGTCGATCACGTACTGCGGGGTCTTGAGCTCGTCCGGGCTGATGAGGATGAACCGCACGTTGCCGAAGCGGCACAGGGTCTCGATGAGGGAGTGCACGGTGCGGCCGAACATGAGGTCGCCGCACAGGCCCACGGTCAGGTCGTTGACGCGGCCGAAGCGTGACTGCAACGTGGCGAGGTCGGCCAGCGTCTGCGTGGGGTGCATGTGGCCGCCGTCGCCGGCGTTGATGACCGGCACGGAGGCGGCGCGGGAGGCCACCAGCGCGGCACCCTCCTTCGGGTGGCGGATGGCGACGACATCCACGTAGTTGGACACGGTCTTGAGCGTATCGGCGATGGACTCGCCCTTGGTGACGGATGCCAACTGCGCTCCGGCGAAGCCGATGACCTTGCCGCCGAGACGCAGCATCGCGGTCTCGAAGCTCAGGCGCGTGCGAGTGGAGGGCTCGTAGAAGAGCGTGGCCAGCACCCTGCCCTCGCAGGTGTGCGATACCTCCTTGCGATGCGCGTCGATGTACTGCGCCTTGTGCAGCAAATCCCGAATCTGTGCAATGGAGAGATCATCAAGCGAGATGACGCTTTTACCGATCATCGGCGTCTCCGCCGGCTCTTGTGGAGTTGACACGGCTCACCTTTCGTGCGTGAAGCGGATAAGGTGGCCACTAACGTGACCTCTCCGACTATAGACCATTTCCGCGACGCGCGCCTCACTCCCCCGCCACCCGCGCGTCACCTCGCGTTCATGTTGCAAGTAGCGCTGGCATGGCTGGCATCCTGCGCCAGAAGTTCGTTGATTATATTGTTGGCTCCCCTTGGAATATAGTCAACGAATTTCCGACGCGGGCCACTACCGCTGGGCGCGGCGACGGTTGGCGACCAGACGCGGCGCGATGACATGCATCCGCGGCTTGGCCGGTGCGGCCGAACCGATCGGTCCGGCGCCGGCCCGTCCGACGCCCGCCGCGCCGACCTCCTCCTCGATCTGGCCGTAGAAGAGCCGCTGGCACACGTCACGGCATTTGCGCATGACGCCCAGCAGATCGTTCTCGAAGTGCTGTCCACGGTGTGCGCCGTAGCCGAGGTACACGGCGATGCCGCCGAGCGAGTAGATGTCGTCGGGCAAGATGTCGGCCTGATTGGCGCGGCCGGACCACAGGTAGTTGCCGTTGCGGGCCGCGGTGCACAGCGTCCAGGCCTTACGCAGCTGGATGGCGTCCACCGCGCTGATGAGCTTCTTGGCCTCGAGCACCTCCAGCGCCTCGAGCGTGCCGTTGACGCGCAGGTCGCGGATGTCGCCGGCGTGCTGCAGCTGCAGGAGCTGCACGGTCCATTCCACGTCGGACAGTCCGCCCTTGCCGAGCTTGAGGTGGCGTTCTCGACGCACGCCACGCGGCAGACGCTCGGCCTCCATGCGTGCCTTGAGCCGGCGGATGTCCTGCACCTCGGCGTCGGTCAGCGGCGTGGTCGGGTAGCGCAGCGGGTCGGCGATGTTGATGAGGAAGTCGCGGGCCAGTTCGGCGTCGCCGGCCGCGTACCGGGCGCGCAGCAGCGCCTGGCGTTCCCATGTGGAGGCCCAGGACTCGTAGTACTCCTCGCAGGAGGCGTAGGAGCGCACGATCGGCCCGTTCTTGCCCTCCGGGCGCAGGTCCAGATCGAGCTCGATCTTGGGTTCGAGCGTGGTGGGGCCCTGCAGGATGTTGCGCAGGTCCTCGACCACCTTCTTGGCGAAGGCGTTGGCCTCGGCGTCCCCGGCGTCGTCGGCAGGCCGGTAGATGAGGATCGCGTCCGCGTCGGAGCTGAAGTTCACCTCGCGTCCGCCGTACCGGCCCATCGCGATGACGGCGATGCCCGCCGGGGCCCGATCCACGCCGAATTCGGCGGTCCTGTGGCGGATCGCCCATGTCAGCGAGGCGTCGATGATGGCGTCGTAGACGTCGGTCATGGCCTTGAGGCTGGCGTCGTCGGTCATGACGCCGCTCATCCAGGCCAGTCCGATGCGTTCGATCTCGTGACGGCGCATGGCACGCATGGAGTTGGCGAACTCGTTGATGCTCGCACCGAACCGCTCCAGCGAGGAGTGGGTCTGCACGTCCAGGGCCTCGCGGGTGCGGGCCTTCAAGTCGTCGTCGTTGCCGAGCCAGCTGATCGATTCGACCGACTTGTTGAGCGCGTCGCCGAGGAACCGGGAGTTGGACAGCACATGGCACAGGCGCTGGGCGGCGGAGGTGGAGTCGCGCAGGAAGCCGAGGTAGCCGGATTCGGTGCCGAAGTTCTCCTCGAGTTTGCGCCAGTTGAGCAGGCCCATATCCGGGTTCTGGCCTTCGCCGAGCCATTGCAGCACGGCCGGCAGGATGATGCGGTTGATCTTGGCGGCGCGGCTCACGCCGGCGGTGAGTGCCTGTACGTGGCGGATGGCGGCCTGCGGGTCGCCGAATCCGATGGAGGCGAAACGCTCCTGCGCGGCCTCGACGCTCAGGCCGATCTGGTCGTCCTCGAGCTGGGCGTTGACCGGCAGCATCGGACGGTAGTAGATGTCAAGGTGCAGGTGGCGCACCTCGCGGCGCACGTCGTCGTACTTTTCGACCAACTCCTCCGGGTGCATGCCGAACGCGCGGGCCAGACGGCGCAGCTCGGGGTTGCGGTTGAGCTCGTCCACGTCGATGTCGCGCTTGCGCTCCAGCCCGCCGACCGACGCACGGCCGAGGTCCGGGAACAGGTGGGTGCGCTTAAGCGACCAGATCTGCTGGCGATGCTCCATCACCCGCTCGAACCGGTAGTCCTGGGACATGCGCACGGCCTGTTTGCGCGAGATGTACCCGCCCTCGGACAGGCGGTGCAGCGATTCGAGCGTGTCGCGTGTGCGCAGCGTCTCATCGGTGCGGCCGTGGACCAATTGCAGCATCTGCACGGTGAACTCCACGTCGCGCAGGCCGCCGCGGCCGAGTTTGATCTCGCGGTCCTTCAGGGGCGCAGGGATGAGGTCCTCGACGCGCTGGCGCATCTTCTGGCAGTCGTAGACGAAGTTCTTGCGCTTGGAGGCGCTCCAGACGAACGGACGGGTCATGTCCATGTACGCCTGGCCGAGCTCGGGGTCGCCCGCCACGGGACGGGCCTTGAGCAGCGCCTGGAACTCCCAGTTCTCCGCCCACTGCTCGTAGTAGGTCTTGTGCGAGTCGAGCACGCGCACCAGTTGGCCGTCCTTGCCTTCGGGCCGCAGTCCCCCGTCGATCTGCCACAGGGGCTGTTCGGCCACGCCCATGATGGCGGACTGGCAGACGCGCTGCAACGTGGTGCCCATCTTGGTGCCCACGCGGATGAGCGTCTGATGGTCGATCTCCTTGTCCGCCGGCTCGACCACGTAGATGAGGTCCACGTCGGATACGTAGTTCAGCTCCTGGGCGCCGAGCTTGCCCATGCCGATGACGGTGAAGCGCACATGCTCGCTGCCGTCCACCTCGTGCCGGGCGATGGCCAGCGCGCCTTCGAGGGCCGCGTCCGCGAGGTCCGACAGTTCGCGGCTGATGGTCGGCTGGATGGCGGTGGGGTCGTCGGCGACGGCGTCTTGGGCGATGATGGCCGCCAATTGGCGACGGTAGGCGGCGCGCAGGGCCGTCGCCGCCTCGGCGAGGTCCTTGGAGGCCGTGGGATGGGCGGCGTCGTCGGGATCGGCGCCCACCGCCTTGAGCAGACGCGCGCGCCGCTGCGCATGGTTGAACAGGTGACTGTTGCATTCGTCGGTGGCCGCCGCGGCGACGAGATCCGACCTGAAGCGCATGAACTTGCCCAGCGCGTCGGAGACGCCGAGCACGGTGACGAGACGTTTGAGGGCCGCGCCATCGGGAATCACCTGTTCGAGGTCGCGGCCCGAGGACTGCATGGCGTTGACGATGTCCACGAAATTGCTCAGCGCCACGTCCGGGTCGCCGGCGTGGGCCAGCACGCCCAGCAATTCGGCTCTACGGTTGTCGGGGATGCCGTCCGCCTTGAGCTGGTCGAACAGCGACCGGGCCTTGTCGAGATCCTGCAGACCCGCCCTGATGAGGTCCATGGAGCCGGGATTGAACGTCGTCTTGAGTTCCATGGAATTCCACTATATACGCTTGGGGCCGTCATCCCCGGCGTTCTCCCAAACTCGCGTCGCACGGCACCATCTGCGGCAGTGGCGGGCGACGCCCGCGGGAAGGCCGTCGATGGACGGGGACGGTCCGTCAGGCGGCGAACAGCGGCTCCACGTTGCGCCAGATGCGGCGGGTGGTGGCCGGGTGGTTCATCGAATACAGGTGAATACCGTCCACGCCGTGTGCCACGAGGTCGGTGATCTGCTCAGAGGCATAGGCGATGCCGGCCGCGCGCATGGCGTCGGCGTTGCCCTCCCAACGGTCGAGCATCACGGCCAGATGGTCGGGGATGCGCGAGGCGTTCCGCTCGGCCATGCGACGCACGGACTTGGCGCCGCGCACCGGCATGATGCCCGCCTCGATGGGCACGTCGATGCCGGCCGCACGGGCCTTGTCGAGGAACCGGTAGAAGTCGTCGTTGTCGTAGAAGAGCTGGGAGATCAGGTGGGTGACGCCTGCGTCCACCTTGGTCTTCAGGTTGGCGATGTCCTCGTCGAGCGAGGAGGACTGATAGTGGCCTTCCGGGTAGCATGCGCCGAACACCTTGAGGTCGGGCTTGCGTTCGCGGATGTAGGCGGCGAGGTCGCTGGCATGTTCGAAGACACCGACCGGCTCCTCCCCCTCGATGTAGTCGCCGCGCAGGGCGAGTACGGCCTGGACGCCGGCCTGTTCGAACATGTCGAGCGCCTCGTCCACCTTGTCCCGGTCGGAATAGAGCGCCGTCAGATGGGCCACGGCCGGGATGCCGTATTCGTTGCGGATGGTGTTGGCGATGCGGGCGGTGGCGGTGCGGTCCGTGTGGGTGCCGTGCCCGTAGGTGACCGAAATGAAGTCCGGCTCGAGACCCTCGAGGCCGTCGAGCGTGTCATAGATGGTGCCGACCGGCGCATTGCGCTTCGGCGGGAACACCTCCAACGAAAACATCGGCGTATGCATATTGGCTTCCTTACAAGCATTACGGCTCCCCTCAGTGAGGGGAGCCGTCGCCATAGGCGACTGAGGGGAGATCCCGATACTGAGTCAACGCCCCTCAGTCAGTTTCACTGACAGCTTCCCTCACTGAGGGGAGCCCAATAATGACTACTTCGCGAGCTTGGCGCGCACGGCCTTGGCGGCGGCGACCAGATGCTCGAGGCTCGGCCAGGTTTCGGCGTTGCCGCGGGTCTTGAGTCCGCAGTCGGGGTTGATCCACACCTTCTCGACCTCCATCTTCTTGAGGATCTCGTAGATGCGGTCCTCGATCTCCTGCTCGGAGGGGATGCGCGGCGAGTGGATGTCATAGACGCCCGGGCCGGCCTCGGTCTCGAAGTGGGCGTCGTGGATGGCGTCGAGCACCACCAGATCGCCACGGGACGCCTCGAAGGAGATCACGTCGGCATCCATCGCGTCGATGTCGCGGATGATGTCGTTGAACTCCGAGTAGCACATGTGCGTGTGGATCTGCGTGGTGGGCTTGACAGCGGAATGCACCAGACGGAAGGCGGGCACGGCCCAGTCAAGGTACTTGACGTGCCAGTCGCTCTTGCGCAGCGGCAGCTTCTCGCGCAGGGCGGCCTCATCGATCTGGATGACCTTGATGCCGGCGGCCTCGAGGTCGAGCACCTCGTCGCGGATGGCGAGGGCCAGCTGCTTGGTCTGCTCCTCATGGGTGATGTCCTCGCGCGGCCAGGACCAGTTGAGGATGGTCACCGGGCCGGTGAGCATGCCCTTCATCACATGGTTGGTGCGGGACTGCGCGTACGCGGACCATTCCACGGTGATCGGCTTGGCGCGGGAGACATCGCCCCAGACGATCGGGGGCTTGACGCAGCGGGTGCCGTAGGACTGCACCCAGGCGTTCTTGGTGAACAGGAAGCCGTTGAGGTTCTGGCCGAAGTACTCGACCATGTCGTTACGTTCGAATTCGCCGTGGACCAGCACGTCGAGGCCAATCTCCTCCTGATGCTTGATACAGGCGTCGATCTGGCCTTTGATGAACTCGTCGTAGGCTTCCTTGGTGATCTCACCCTTGCGGAACTTGGCGCGCTCGGCGCGCACCTCCTTGGTCTGCGGGAAGGAGCCGATGGTGGTGGTGGGCAGCAACGGCAGGCCAAGGGCCTCGCGCTGCAGCTTCTGACGCTCCTCGCGGGCGGGCTGGCGCACGAAATCGTCGGCGGTCAGGCCGGCCACGCGCTGGGCGACCGCCGGATCGGAGGCCACGCGGGTGCCGTCGAACAGGGCCTGGTTGGCGGCGAGGGCGGCGGACGCCTTCTTCTCGTCCTCGGTGGCGTCGGCGAGGACCGCCACCTCCTTGAGCTCGCCGAGTTTCTCGACGGCGAATGCGAAGTGCTTGAGGTCGTCGGCCGGGATGCCGGTCTCGCCCTCGGTGCTGAACGGCACATGCAGCAGGGAGGATGCGGTGGAGACGGCCACATTGGCGGTGACCTGCTTCAGGGCGTCCACAAGGCCGAGCGAGGTGGCGTAGTTGTTACGCCAGATGTTGCGGCCGTTGATCACGCCGGCGAAGAGGGTGGTGCCGGAGGCCACGCCGTACTTGGCCACGGCCTCGAGGTTCTCCTCGCGGCCTTCGTTGAGGTCCAGGCCGATGCCGTCGAAGCCGAGCAGGTTCACGGTCTCGTACACGTCGGCGATGTGGCCGAAGTAGGTGTTGAGCAGCACCTTGACCGACGCCTTGGCGGCGAGGATCTTGGTGTAGAGGGTCTTGAAGAGCTCCACGTCGCCCGGCTCCTTGTCGAGCACGAGGTAGGGCTCGTCGAGCTGGAGCCACTGGGCGCCGAGCTCGTTGAACTTGGTGAGCACCTCGGCGTAGACGGCGGCCACGGCGTTGACCAGGCCCTTGTCGTAGTCGAGCTTCTGGGCGTTGGCGCCACGGGCGAGCTTGAGGAAGGTGTAGGGGCCGATGAGCACCGGCTTGGTGAGGATGCCGAGCGCCTTGGCCTCGTTGAACTCGTCGAACGGCTTGGTGGAGTTGAGCTTGATCTCCTCGCCGGGCTCGATCTCGGGCACCAGATAGTGATAGTTGGTGGTGAACCACTTCTTCATCGGTAGAGCGGTCACGTCGCCCTTGTCGCCCTGATAGCCGCGGGCCATGGCGAAGAGCGTGTCCTCCGGGTCGGCGAAGGCCAGACGCTCGTAGCGCTTGGGAATCACGTTGAGGAGGATGGCGGTGTCCAGCAGCTGGTCGAAGTAGCTGAAGTCGTTGCTCGGAATCAGGTCGATGCCGGCGGCCTGCTGCAGCTTCCAGTGCTTGGCACGCAGTTCGGCGGCGGTGGCCTTGACGGCGGCGAGGTCGTTGGCGCCCTTCCAATAGCCTTCGATGATCTTCTTCAGTTCGCGGTTCTGCCCGATGCGCGGGAAGCCGGAGACGGAAGTCAGAGTGGACATGAATCCTCCAATGTATGCGTCAGTAACCCGATTAGGCTACCAAACCATTGGCTTTTCGGACCCATAAGAACGGTTTGAGTGTCGTTATAGACGAAGTTTATAGCGGTGCTTTCCGAGGCGTTTCATCGCGATGCGTCTCACAACGCATGTGCCTTGCCACGCATGCGCCCCGGTAGCCCGGTAGCGATAACCCGCACGGCACGACCTCGCTCACCCGCAGAGATTCGAGGACGCCCGCGAGCCCGCAAATCCGCAAGCCTACAAGCCCTCAGGCAAAAACCGAGCTCTCATAGCCCACCTTCGCCCGAGGCCAGCAGGAACGCTAGTCGAAGTCCTTCACGTTGATCACGGCGAGCAGATCGCCGCTGTGGACCTGCCACTCGTCGAATGGCTTGTCCGAACCGAGGATCACCACGGATGCCGGCGAGAGCCCGAGATTGAGCAGGTCGAGGCATTCCGAGTCGGATTCGGCGGAGGACAGCCACTGGGCGCTGATCGAGATGGTCGGCTCGTGGCCCACCACCATGAAGACGCGCATCTTGGCTTTGACGTGGGACAGCTCGTCGAAGATGGACTGCACGCCGCCCTCGTACAGGCTGATGCGGTAGTCCACGATGGGTTTGTCGCCGAAGGTCTTCATCATGCGGTCGAGGGTCTGACGGGTGCGAACGGCCGACGAACAGGAAATCTGGTCGGGTACCAGACCGAGCGCTTCGATGCCCTTGCCGACGGCTTTGGCCTGCTTCAGACCCTTGTCCGTGAGCTGACGTTCCATGTCGCCGGTCCCGCCGAATGGCTCGGCCTTGGCATGCCGCATGATGATGAGGATGTGCTCATATTTCTTTGCGGCCTTGGCTACCTTGTTGAGCTTGATGCCCATGTCGTTCCTTCCCGAACCGGATGGCGCGATGTGTGCGAAACCGGCTGATTATCACCAGTATAGGCGCGCGGACATGCGCCGGCCCGTATTATTCGGCCGGATGTTCCAGCGCACCCACCTGACGGTCGAGGTCGCGCAACACCTTACGTAGTTTGTGGTCGGAGATGTCGCGCAGTTCCAGCTCCTCCAGACGGGCCTCGCGCTGCTCGTCGGTCAGCGAGTCGACGTCGGTCTCGGTGTCCTTGGTCACGCGCTCGCGCTTCTTCAGCGCTTCGAAGCCGGGTGCCATCGCACGGGATACCACAAGGAATCCGGTGTGGCCGATCATCTGATGGTCGGGACGCACGGCAAGCCCCTGCGCCTTCCATGTGCGCTCGAGGGTCTCCTCGATCTGCGGCTCGGTCCAGCAGCCCGCGTCGCGCAGGGCCTCGGCCATACGGCTCATCTGCGTGGTGGTGGTTACGTAGCTGACAAGCACGCCACCGGGGGCGATCACCCGGTACGCCTCGGCGAGTCGGTTCCACGGGTCGAGCATGTCGAGCATGATGCGGTCGAACCAGTGCTCCGGCAGGCCGGCGGCCTCGCTGTCGAAATCGCCGGTCTTCAGATCCCACCAGCCGGGCTGCTCACCATAGTAGAGCGTGGCGTTGGCCTGGGCCACGCGCGCGAAGTCGGGGCGCAGCTCGATGGTGGTCAGATGGCCTTCGGGGCCCACGGCGTCCAGCAGGTTCACGCTCATGGCGCCCGACCCCGCGCCGGACTCGAGCACACGCATGCCGTTGCGGATGTCGCCGAGCTGGATCACCTGGGCGATGTCCTTGGGATACATGATCTGCGCGCCGCGCGGCATGGAGAGCACGTAGTCGGCGAGTCGGGGGCGCATGGCCGCGTATTCCCATCCGCCGATCGCACGCGACGACTTCCACGGCTTGTTCCGGTCGCGTTCGGGGTGGACCGCGTTGACCTGCGCCTCGCGCTTGGCATGCACGGTGGCGATGACCGTGCCCTCGAGGCTGCCGATCACCTCGTCATGGAGGATCAGCCCATGCTCGGTCTGCGTGGAACCGCCCGGTACCAACTGGTCGGTGATCTTCTTGCCCTTGCGGTCGGTGAACTGCACCTTCTCCCCCGCCGCGAACGGCCCCCGTCTCGGATTCATGGGTCTCCTTCCCTGCAACATCTCGCGTCACGCCCATACGGCCGCGCTCAGGCGCAACCGACTCAAACCGTTTCAGTGTAATGCATGAGGCAAGAGGTCTCCAGACGCTTAGATGGATGGACCTTATCCGGGGATTGCTGCCCGAAGTCTTTCGAAATATCTCAATGCGTAAGGAGACTATTCTCTCTCAGCACCTTTCGTCGCTGCATTCCTTTAACCGCCGTTGCAATTCCGCATCGACGGCAAACAGATACAAGCCGTGGACTCCACGTTTGAGCAAAACGTTCAGTTCATGCTGAAGGTTCTGCTCGGTATAATCATTATCCAGATCCTTACGCTTATTGGTCGCCAGATAGTTGCGGCTCGCATGATTATCAAAAATAATCTTCCCGTCTCGGTATTTCACCGATGGGCCGATAATCACTCCGGAATAGTTCAAATCAAAACCCTGAATAGTGAACGTTGATCCAATCTCATTGATGGTGTAAGGCTTCTCCGCCCAAGCCAAATCCTTGTCAATCGCCCTTGGAGCAGGATCGGTCAGCTGATAGTTCCATGGTTTGCAGAAGCGACGTGAATCCGCATTTCCCGGGATATATCCTTCGTTATCGCCTTCAGCCAATCCCATATGCCAATGCCCCGCGGAATCACAATGCATGGTCACGTTCCAGAGCCCCTGAGGATCTTCATCGTTCTTGGACGAGGAGTATTTCCAATCGTAGGTGGCCAGTACGCGGGACAAACCGGAACCATTCCAGCCACTGGCAGGCAGCTGCGCCTTCCTCGCTATCGCCTCGAACAGATCGACAGGCGAATCGAATACCTGAATATCATAGGGCAGGCGAATCGGCTTCTCGTCAGGGCCTAGCTCAATCTGATCGCAAGGAATCGGGCCGATGCCTTCGCCCGCTGCAAACCGGTCAATCCATTGTACGATTCCTGCACTGGCGGCTATACGGAACTGTTGTTCCAACCGAACATGAGCCACATCGACGGATACGGACGGGAGTTCATCCTCTTCGCCCAACTCGACAGTATCGAAATCACTGATCGTTCCGATATTGCAGGCATTGCCACCAGTCAGCTCATCGTTCGGGAACAGTCGCCTCAACACAGATGAATGCCACTGCTGGCGAGCTTGTAGAATCTGTTCAGGATCGAATACTGCGATGACGACGCGAGCGCGGTGCAGAATGTCGTACAACTGGTTCTTCCCCGAGTACCCTTGCGTTCCCTGCGTCGTGAGAAGATGGGCCTCATCGATAAGCACAATGTCGGCGACGCCCCGCGGTTTGTCGGGTATGCCTCGGCCGTGTTCGTTCGTCTCGCTGAACCGGTTGATGAACTGGCTGGGCAACATCACCACCTCGTTGGATTTCCTCTGCAATCCCAGCTTCAGGGCAATCTGGTTATAGACATGAACCTGCTCCTTGTGGTTCACCAGAATATATGCCGAAAGCTCACCGTTCTGCGTGTAATTTGGTGACAGATGCTCCTCATCCTCGGAATATGTACCACCCTGAATACCGACTTCTGTGGCGATGCGGTAGAACAAGTGACTCAAGAGTACCGTCTTCCCGGTTCCTGCGGCTCCTTGAACAAAAATCAGTTTAGGGGGCGTCGCACGGTCGGCCCCAGTTTGGCTTGATTGACTTGCCGAGAACAACATATCAAGCTGCGTGAGAATCGACTCTTCGGCATCCATCTGATGGGGACTTAACCGGTGGAAAGGCGATGCCTTGAACAAGGCCGAATCACGAATGATTTCCTCCGCCGGGAACAAGTCAGGATCATCCTTATGCAGACCAAGCCAAATCTTGGAAAAGATGCCATCAAACTGATTGGACGTGTAATACATGCCCTGCGCATTGGTGCGTCGGTTATTGAGTTTTTTGACGCAATCCGTGCTCGACAAGTAATGCATCAGACGGTTTTCGACGTCCAAGGTCAAGGATTTGTTGAACATCGGATGCGAAATCACATACTGATGGAAAGCATCGTCGTCTTGACTGATCGCTTCCGCAATCGCGTACCAATCATCTCGTCTTCTGGAATCGATTTTGAGATGTTCGATGGTCCGATGCCGTATGTCATTGGTCTCGCCGACATATACCGTGTATTCGTTTTTGGCGGAATACCGACTGCCCTTACCCGAATACACGATATACACCGTTGGATACGACAATACATAGAGCATGGCGTTTTCGAGTTCGGAATCAGCGACGCGAGTGCGCGCCGACCGCCTTTCAACGGCTTCGTTCAATGCGGCCTCAAAATCCTTCTCCTCATAATTGCCATAGGGAAGTTTGATGATGATAGGGTCCAACCGCTCAGAGAACATGGTTATATTATGTCATGTAACGGCCGAAATCCACATCGCTATCATTCAACAGGCTCTAGAATGGCGAACATGATTAGCGACAGCACCATTCAGGCAATACGCGATTTCACGAAGGAACGTGGCTGGGAGCGGTTCCACACTCCGGGTAATCTGGCGAAATCCATCATCATCGAGGCTGCGGAACTGCTGGAGTGTTACCAGTGGACGCCGGAAGCCCCGGTATCGGATATACAACATGCCCAAGAAGAATTGGCGGATGTACTGACCTATTGCATCATGATGGCCGATGTGCTTGGCGTCGATATGGATGACATCATCATGAGCAAACTGGCAAAAACAGCAAGCAAATATCCCGCCGAAGCCGTACGCGGCAATTTCGACGAATACGAATCTCGGCACCTGGCTGCGCGCGAATCAGATGAAACCGCCCAGCAGTGACATTGCCATTGAGAAAGTCGCTTCTTCTTTCGCTGTCAAGCAGCCAAGCCAAATCACATTCTGCCAGTGTTTTACAGGTTCTTCTGATTGTGGTGTGTAAGGGGCGTGCGGCTTCATCTCTTCGGCACATTCAACGTTTCTTAGGTTCACACTCATCATCACCCTACGCGTATACCGACCTTGTGTGCCGTCCTGTTCTTTGGAACCTACCTAAGAAACGGTGAATGCACCTAATTTTGCCCCATACGGGAGCGGATTGATGCAGTTCGGCGCCGGTTTCATCGCTTGAGTCGTTTGTCGTCGTCACGATGTCAGGTGCCAACGGTGGGTTGTCGGATTAGTGGCCTTAGTGCCCCTTGACTGTCAGGTTTTCGATGGTTGGTAGTCGCATGGCAGTCGACTCTCATCGCCTGACTATCGGTTTTGTCGTTTCAATATCGGACGACACCGGACTGTTGAGAACCGACAATCATGCGTCGAGAACCGACAGCCAGCCGTCGATATTCAACAACGCAGCCGTGGAATGACGGATACGCGTGGGGACACAAACTGCATGCGCCGGAGGCCAATAGATTGGCTATCGGCCCAAACGGGTATGACGGTCGGCGGAGGGATCGGCGCCACGGTCGCCTAGCGTTGCTCAATCGGAATGCGTCGCGATTGTCATCCCGGCATAGTTTGTCCCGGCTGACGTATGATTGGCCGAAACACTCATGCCATTCGGCAAGATGAAAATCGATGCTCGCCAGCACCGCGGCATCCTGCAGAGAATCAGAATCGCATGTTCTCCGCGCTATTTGCAATGCCTTGCGGTACAGCTCAATGGAATAGAAATGTCCAGCAAGTTTGTCGATATGGCTGCTCCGGTCCTTGCGCTGACTGATGACAGAAATCCGTAGGAGCTGAATCCCGAAGCCGGCTCTACCTACATGACACGTTACGAGCTGATTCACGAAGATGAGCTACCTAACGATGCATACCGCTCACTCCTCCATTTCGTCATTCGTGCCGCCGATAATAGCAATCGACAATACAATAATGAGCTCCATACTTGGCATCCAGCTGCCTTCGTGGTTGTCTGGCAAGGCGCCAAATAACGCGTCTGATACGCAGCCCCCGCTGAAGCAGCTTGTGCTCGAATCCAACGACTGGCCTGGCAGCAAGTCAGTCATCATCAGACTCTTCAGACCAAGACGTATGTAGAAAGGAAACGACAATGCGGTTGCAGATGACCAGCAATATCGATGTTGCGCCGGACGACGACCGGCTGTTCGTGATGTTCCACGGATACGGGAACGACGAAAGCGAAATGGTCCGCATCATCGACGCGGTGTATGCATGCGAAGACGGCCTTGGGCCCGACGCCACGCCGCATGCAGTTCAATCATCCGCGGCGTCTCCCGCATCCGCAGTGTTTCCCGGCACTGCACCGGTTAGTGCCGCTCCCCTCGGCGCCACACCCAGCTATCTGTCGTTCCGAGGCACTTACGGCCGGCTGTACATGGGCGGCCATTACTGGTATCCGGATGGATGCGACGTCGAGGAGCGTCAACGTGAATGCGCGTCGGTCGGCGAGGCGGTAACGCAACTGCTTGCGGCACCGACGTTTGCAAGCCGACTCAAAGTGCTGGTTGGGTTTTCGCAGGGCGGCTATCTGTCCTACCGACTGGTCAAAGCATATCCGGACCTGTTCGATGCGGCGATACTGCTGAGCCCCTCATTCAAGGGTGAGGAGGATGCGACGCTCGAGTCACCGACGCGGTTCTTCCTGGCGTACGGCACCGAGGACCACACGATTCCCTTGGACGATCAGCACAATGCGCGTGCCGTGCTGGAAGACGCCGGCCACCTCACCTATCGGACGTACCCCGGCATGGGGCACGCCATCTGCGATCAGGAAATCGCCGACATCAGCGTTTTTCTGCGTGGACTGTAGTCACGCAGCGATCCGGCAGCAGGATTCGACTGCTGTTGGCGCCTATCTCGCTTGCAAGGGGTACATTCCGGGTTCTCCGGATAGCTATCTGCGTTGCAAGGGGTACCTGACGATGGATATTCCGAGTACGGACGGCGATATCGCAACGTTTGTACTCGGCATTTCGCCGATAAGGTACCCCTTGCAACGCAGATAGCTGTCCGCACACGCCCATATGTACCCCTTGCAAGCCAGATACCATGCTTGCAAAGTGTTCAACCACCGGCGGTCCCTGCATTCGTGCTTGCACGAACCGCGTTTCAGGCCACCCAAATGACTATCTGCGTTACAAGAGGCTGTTCAACGGGGATTCTGAGTACAGACACCGATATATCGGCATCCATACTCGGAGCTTGCCCTGTTGGGGAGCCCCTCGTAACGCAACTAGTGGTCCGTCTCTATAAATAATTGAGGGCTTCAGCTTTTTTCTCCCCAGTCATCTTCGCTGACGGCCCTCT
Organism: Bifidobacterium sp. UTBIF-78; assembly: GCF_006408945.1. Lineage (NCBI taxonomy): Bacteria > Bacillati > Actinomycetota > Actinomycetes > Bifidobacteriales > Bifidobacteriaceae > Bifidobacterium > Bifidobacterium sp. UTBIF-78. Next base: position 102,871 of record NZ_JFAO01000003.1, on the reverse strand, counting down.
CATCAGAGAGGGCCGATACCACTCCAACAATTGAGAGACAAACCATTAGCGTCCAGGGAACGGCGGCGTCCCCCGCTTGGCAGCGCTCACGCGCGTGCCGCGTCCCATTCGGGCTTCCACGAGTACTGCATGTCGTAGGCGCTGGCCCAGAACATATACTCGTTTTCGACACCGACGACGAAGATCTCGGTGAGTTCGGCCTTGCTCTCCTCGCTCAGCCCCTCCACGAGCGTCTCGATGTGCTTGAGCAGCCACGCCGCCGAGCTCCAGAACTCGTCGGTCTTGTACGTGTCGACCCAGCTCTTGTATGGGTTCGACTCCAGCGAATCGCCGAATTCGCGGGCGAGACGCTGCCCGTAATCGGCGTACACCCAAGCGCAGGGCAGCACGGCCACGAGAACGTCAACCAGCGGATTGCCGTAGGCGATGGACAGGATGTTCGACGTGTAGGCGCGTGCGAACGCCGACTGACGCACCGAGTTCATCTCCGCCTCGGTCACGCCGAAGCTCGCCATGTACTTGCGGTGCATGGCGGATTCCACGTTGAAGATGGCGTTCTGCACATCAACCATGAAGCGCATGATCTCGGGGTCGTGCGTCTTGGTGAGCGCGAGGGCGTGGACCTTGGCGTAGTCGTCGAGGTAGCGGTAGTCCTGCAGCAGGTAGAAGGCGAACTTCTCACGGTCGAGCGTGCCGGCGCCAAGTTCGCGCAGGAACGGCTGGCGGTATCCCTCCTCCCAGACGTGGTCGGCGGCCTTGCGCAGGCGCTGCGCGAACGGCGGCAGATGGTCGAGCGTGATGGGTCCGAATGCGGCGGCGTCGAACGACGATGACGTGACGGTGTCGGCGGTCATATGCGATTGCTCCCTTCGATGGTGTTGGCCAACAGGTTCCAAGGGTCAGGCCCGCGCCTTTCTCAACCTCGAGCCGGCCGAGCGGATATCCAAGCGTCCAGATCATCAGACGGGATTCGCGCGGCCGGCTCAGGTTCCCCTGCAACGTCGCTCATTATAACGGCAGACCGGGCGCAGCGCCATGGCGGCTAAAACCGCAGCAGATGCGATCGACGATTCGGCCGGCGTATAACGCCTCCCCACGGAACCGCCTACTCTGGAATCAGAGGTTGATGAGGAATCCGTGGAAGCAAGCAACAACAGATGCGAGCCGCAGGACGGTCTCAGCCATCGAGAAGGAGCATACGATGCGATATTTCACCACCGACACGCATTTCGGGCATCCGCTGGTCACCGTGCTACGTGGATTCACCACGTTCGATCCGAGTCGTTCGACCTACGAGGAGATTCTGCACACCTACGGCCGCAAGGCCGCCGAGGACTGGGCCAAGAAGACCGCGCTCGATTCGGGGCTCACCTTCCGCGAGGCGGCCGACACCGACGCCCACGACCGGGCGGTCATCGATGCCATCAACGCACAGGTCCGGCCCGATGACGAACTCTGGATTCTCGGCGACATCGGATTCCGCACGTCGCTCAATCATTTCAAGGATTGCCTGCGGGCGCTTAACTGCAGGCACCTGCATGGCGTGATCGGCAATCACGACGATTGGTGGCTCGAGGATAAGCCTGCGCGCAACCTGTTCGAAACCCTGGAGCCCAACGACGCCGTCGATATCGACGGGCTTGGCACGGTCAACCTGTCGCATTTCCCCTATCGTGAGGATCTGGCATACAGCTGGCCCGACGATGTGGCGAAATTCAGCGCGAAGGCGCTGCCGTTCGACGGCCGGATGCTGCTGTACGGGCACACCCACCAGCTCTCCCCCGACGGCGCCCGCCCCGAGGCGTTGAACGTGGGGCTTGATGCTTGGTCGCTGCAGCCGGTGAGCGAGTCGCAGGTCATCGCGTGGTTCCGCGAACACGCCACGGCGAGAGACATGGGCAGGGCCAACGCCGCGGGGACTCCGTCGCTCGACATGCCTACGTTCTGAGCGCAACAGGACTGATCGCAATCGTCGCAATAGCCTAATCAGCTTCCGGCGCAGCACGGTTACGACGAGTACAGTTGTCAACGGCGGGGCATCCGCCTCGGCACACTGGCCAAGCACTGGCCCAGATATGCATGCAAACAGCACAAGACAGCAAAGGAGCGATGATGACGCTGATGGAACCGCCGGCAATCCCCACGCGCAAGGCACATGACGGGCTGGAATTGCCCGCCATCGGATTCGGCACATACAAAGTGAACGGCTTCGCGGGCGCGGAGGCCATCAAGTCGGCACTGGAGGTGGGCTACCGGCTCATCGATTCCGCGTTCAACTACGAGAACGAGGGCATGGTCGGCAAGGCGATCCGCGAGTCCGAAGTGCCGCGCGAGGAGATCATCGTGGCCTCGAAGCTGCCCGGCCGTCATCACCAGTACGATCAGGCGCGCGCGACCATCGAGGAGTCGGTGGCCCGCATGGGACTCGACTACATCGATCTGTACCTCATCCATTGGCCCAACCCCTCGCAGGGTCAGTTCGTGGAGGCGTGGCAGGCGCTAGTCGATGCGCAGCAGCAGGGCATCGTCAAGCATATCGGCGTGAGCAACTTCCTGCCCGGCCACATCGACCTGCTCATCCGTGCCACCGGTGTGACGCCGGCCGTCAATCAGGTGGAGCTGCATCCGTTCTTCCAGCAGAACGAGCAGCGCGCCTATGACGAGGCCCACGGCATCATCACCGAGGCGTGGAGCCCGCTCGGACGCGCCAACCAGATGCTCAAGGACCCGACCATCGTGCGCATCGCCGAGAAGCACGGCGTCTCCCCCGTGGCCGCCATCCTGCGCTGGCATCTGCAACTGGGCGACGTGGCGATTCCGAAGTCCATGCACCGCGAACGCCAGCGCGCCAACCTCGACCTGACCGGTTTCGCGCTCGACGAGCAGGACATGCAGGACATCGCCGCCATGGACAACCCGGAGGGCTACACCTTCGGTCAGAACCCCCACTGGCACGAAGAGGACTGAGGCGGCGGCTCGGTGTGGTCGGCATGGCGTAATCGATACGGTGCGATCGACATGGTACGGTCGGCTCGACACAATGTCGTACTCGGACACCAAGCCCGTCACTGACCGCCGGCGCCCGACGGATATGGGGCAGATCGTCATGACTTAGGTACTTCTGTCGTTTCTTAGGCAGGTCACGGAGGAAAACACGTATGCAAAGGCTGAAATACGTGTTCAACGCCGAGAGGCACGTACCCAAGAAACGACAGAAGTACCTAAGAAACAAGCCACATCACATGTCGGAGCCGTCAAGCCCCCTGCCGGCTGATGCCGCCCTTGTGTCCTGTGGCCTTGAATGGCTTGGTGCGAACGGAAACGGCGCCTGACAACGACGTCTTGCCTCTCGTGCGCCGCTCGTCATGTTGAGCGGGCTGAGTGGATTGATTGGGCTGCCGGCCGCGTGCGCCGGGCTTGGCGTTGATGCCTTTGGCCTGCAGCGCCTTCACCCAACGTTCATCCATATAGTTCACATCATCCTCCATCGCTCACCCCACCAGCCACTTGAATTTGGCCACCGAATACAGTGGAACGAACGGAATGAGAATCGGCGTACGGTTCGCATAGTCACGGTATTCGGGATTGTCGCCATAATTCTTAGTCTGGCGGATTTCGAGCCGACGAGCCCCACCGAACATAATCCAGACAATGCATGCCCAGCCGGCGACGGCCGCCAGCCACTGCCAGATACCGTGCATCGCGGTCCAGCCGGATACGAACACGCCGGTCCATGTCAGGACTTCGCCCAGATAGTTCGGGCAACGCACGAGACGGAATACGCCCACGTCGCAGAATCGTTTCGGATGCTGCTGCTTGAATCGGTTTTTGGTGGCGTCGGCCACGGATTCCAAGACGATGCCGACGGCCATGATCACCGCGCCGACGACGGCCACCGCATCCGTCGTCGCATTATTGGACAAGCGGAACAGCACCGGAGAGGTCTCGCAGGCATATAGCAGCGCGCAGGCAAGCCAGACCAGGATCTTCACGAGGAACGGCGTGCTCGAACCGTCCTTGATTTCGTTCTTCATGGTGGCCTGATATGAGGCGCTGCGGTGCTCACGTATCAGCAGGTATCCACCCAACCGACATCCGTAGATGACGAGGAGTACAGCCATAATCGCCGTCACCGGCGTGAGCTGTGCCGCGAACATCACCAGTAACGCCACGCCTATGCCTGCGATTGAAAACCCGTATCCAAGCGAAATGAACCAGACGAATTTCCTGAACCCGATGGCGCTGATTACCAGCGCCACGATGAACATCACCAGAAAGCCCATATCTCTCCTATCACATATCACACTGTTGTGGTCAGTTCCGCCGATCAGTCCCCGTCGGCCAGTCGGTCAATCAGCGGTGTGGACACGGATGCCGTCGGCACTGCGGTAACCGTAGCTCATGGTCTCGCTTTTGTACGCCACGAGGTCACGGACGGCCATCGGCAAGAGAATCATGCCGTCATCACCATGATGGTCCGCGACCTCATAGCGTCGCTTACGGCGGTATCTTACCGAATCAGGGTAGTTGCGGGTCGGCGAACCGCCGATTCTTCAGTACCGGCAATACCTCACGTACTCGTTCAAGTCGATTCCGGTCCAAAACAGCGTTGATCAGGCCAGATCGTGTATCGTCAGCCTCAGCCATGGTCTCGCCCATGGGATCGATGATGCGGCTGCATCCGATATTACGTTTGCTCACTTCGCTGCAAGCCAGTACGTAACAGGTGTTTTCCACGGCCCGGGCCGCCGTCAGCAACCTCCAGTGCCGTTCTTTGGAATCGCCTCGCACCCATGCGGCGCTGACCGCGATCGCATCCGCACCACGCACCGCCAATGATCGCGCGGTCTCCGGGAACCGCACATCGTAGCAGGTCATCACACCGATGCGCCACCCATCGAAGTCGACGATGGGAGGAAGTTCCGCACCGGGTCGGACCACATCGGATTCCCGCGCGGCAAACGCATCATACAAGTGGAGTTTCCGGTAGTCCGCGATGATGTCGCCTTCGCGAACCACCAGAAAGGCGTTGGAAACGCGATTGTGCGGCTGACTATACCAATGATCGTCGGGGCGATCCTCATCTCCTCGCATATTTCGTGCATCCGGCACGACGTGGACCGTCCCCATCAACGTGATGTGGCGATTGGCGCTGATCCGCCGCAACCCCGTGACGAACGGACCGGCGATGGACTGCGCATGGGCGGCAGCGAACGAATCGTCATCACCGTCACGCGCAATAAGGCCCTCCGGCAGCACCAGCAGTTTCGCGCCGTCCTGCGCCGCATCCCGCGCGAACGCATCAATCAATTCCAGATTGCGTTCCGGCTCCTGCACAACCGTAAACTGTGCGACTGCCACCGGCATGTACTCGCCGTTCACCAATGCCTCCTCATAGCCAGTCACGAGATGTCCCGTTACAACGTCATACCGTTCGCCATAAAGTTCATGTAACTGTCAGATGTCATTCGACATCGCTTGAATTACCCTCCTAAGGCGAGTCCCGCCCATCATTCATTGTTATTCGAACGAATAAGTGCATCGGATTCTGCGGTCAAAGACCCGTCCTCAGATAACAGCGGCGTATCCAATACAGCTTTGATAGAAGCCGCTGTGGCGGCTGCTGAGGCAACGATATGTCTGCTATCAACCGTGAATTGCGAGTAATCCTCTCCTTCGGTGTCGATGACACGCTCCAGTTCGTAGATAAGAGGCAAAAACCTGGCGTCAAGCCTGGCTAGCAGTGCGTAGAACATTGCGCTGCGCCTGCGAATGGCGATGCACTGCTCGATTCCCGCCATCATTTCCTCGCAGTACTGGCTGGTCTTTGCGGATTGCGTTTTCGCCTCCTCCAGATTCTTGCCGCCTTTGGCACCAACGATGGCGCCCATGACCAGCAACGCGGGACCTGCCACCAGACCGCCGAGCACGGCAACCCCACCAGCCATGCCCATGCCTCCTGCAGCCAACGATCCGCCTCCGAAGAACGCCAAGGTCGCATTGGAGGCAGCGGCTCCGCTTAATGCACTGATGGCGGTACCGGTTGAAGCCGTGGCAAAAGTGGAAGCGGCACTATATGCGCCGAACGCGGTAAGCGCTCCGCTGATGGCTCCTGTTGCACCGCCTTCCAGCAACGAGGATGCGACGTTCCCCATTACCTTGAGCTCATCAAACGACGCTTCGTCGATACGAAGACGCTCCAGCTCATCCAAACCTTCCGAGGCTGTGAAATCCACGTTCTTCAACCGCCCAAATGCATCCAGGAAACGACGCATGTTCCCATCCAGGATGATGATCTTCTCTTTACCCAGCGCGCTGAGCGATTCCGAGCATTGCCCACGCAACTGTTCGAGACGATTCGCCGCCCAAAGGATTCGCTCATTGGAATTGGCGTTCAATCGGTCGGCCTTGAACTGGTCGAATCCGCCTTTGGCTCCCATACCCACACCGGCTACACCACCTGCTGCGGCAAGTCCTAAAAACAATGGTGCCATGAAAATCGGCATGATATAACCTTCCTCTATTCCGTCTTATGCTTGCCACCGAACAGTCCGCCAACGAATCCTTTGACCGCGTTGGCAGCATTATCAGCCTGTTTCTTCGCCTCTTGAGCCGCGTTTCCGGCTTGCTTGCGCACTTCGTCGCCCACCGGGTTCAATGTGTCGCCCATAGTTTTCACCGCAGAATTCACGGCGTCACCGGCCTTCGCAACACCAGGGACTTTGACCACGGCTTGCTTGACGGAGTCGGCAGCCCCCTGAACACCTTGTTGAACCTGTCCCAATACGGGGGTCACAGCTTTATCGACGTTTTCCGCTGCAATGTCGAACACATCCTTACGAACGGTCATCGCCGTGGGAGGCTCGGGCACCATCTCATCGGCGACCAGCTGCGTGGCCGCCAATTGGATTGCCGTCTCACGCTCTTGAAGAATCTCCACCACAGGCTGCACCTCGGCGTATGGCCTATCTGAGGATGTGATCCACGCGAGTTCATCCCTCACCGAATGCGCGGATCGCATGAGATGTTCCATTCCCGGGTATAGTGAACGTTCCTTGACCACCGTCCGCGCGATATGCCTGATGAGTTTGCACTCGGCGGGATCATAATTCCCATCCGCATATGCTGCAGCCAACATGTCCCATAACAGCAAACGGGGAACAACACCATCATCCTGGGCATCGGTCCGATGGGACACCGCTTCATCGACACCCTCGACAATCACATCGTAGCGATCCTCATCAGGATACGAGTGCAGTCTGCTTTCGCATGAATCGATCAACTTCTGCCGATAGTCATGGAAATGCTCCGCGTCGAGCTCTTCACCGATATGGTCGAACAGCTCGAGTTCCTCATCATCGATGGAACCGTCTACCGCCATCAAGTAATAGAACGCTTGCAATGCATGTTCTTTTTGAATGCACGTCATCGTGTACATGTTCCTTTCTTACAAAACGAAGTTCTCATCGGAGCTCATCACGTCATCGAACTCCTGTTGTGTACGGAATTGCGGCTTATATCCCAACGCTTTCTGAATCAACGCATTGCCGCTCAGGTATCCGTTGACGTCATTTTCCATGATGGCCTTATCCATAGCCTCGAATCCGGCATTGAAGGCTTCGGCCTTGTCCGCCAGATAAGTATCCACAGCATCGTTGAATTCAATCCGATACCGGCGTATCAGTTCAACAGCCTCGGCGCATTCGCGTTCCACAAGAATGCGTTCCTCCTTGGCCATCTCGTATTCATTCAATGCCGTGGATAGTTCCTCATACACTGCGATGGCGGCGGTATAACCAATGGTGCTGCCCACCATACCCGCAGCGACGGCAGCCAAACCGGTGACTCCAACAGCGGAAGCGGAAGACATGACAGCAGCCGTGCCCATCAGAGCGCCAAGCTGGCCAAGCCCCTGCTGCCCCATCTGTTCAACACACTGTGCGCCGGTGATTTCTCCCCGGCAATATCGCGCAATCGCCTTGGAGACATCCACAGTGGTGGAAACCAACGTGGCAGCCACATTCGTACGGGACAGACCACGCACGTATTCGCTTGACGCATTCTGCATGGCGCCCTTGATGGCGGTGCCCGAAAACGCGGTGACGTAACTGAACGCCGCGGCCATGCCTGCATCCATACCAACGTTTTTGGCTGCTTCCGCCGGCTCGATAGTGCCATTGATACAGCCGACAAGATCACGGACCAATGAAACACCGCCGCCGATCAGTGCACCGGTCTTGGCCTGTTGCACTCCGGCCTTATGAGCCAGCTTGGCCACATCCTTGGCAACGACGAGTTTAGGATGCGCAACGGCGTTTTCCGCTTCATGCTTGGTCAGCCCGCTTTTTCGAAGACTCTTCTTGATGGTCCGTAGTTTATCAATCTCCTGCTGGACTTTTTCAGAAGATTCCTTCGAGAGCTGCCCCTCTTCAAGTTTCTGCTGCATGCTTCGTATCTGCGCATCGATGCCATCAGGCCCATTCCCCATCAGCACGTCATAATAATCATCTGGAATCTCCATGCCGACACCGGCATCGCGATACTTTGCGTAATCCTTGCTTTTCAGCGCCGCAAGAAGATCTTTAGGGCTGCTCCCCACGAATTTCATTTGCGCTTGGGAGCTAGGCAGGATGTTACCGTTGACGTCAACCTCGACAATGTCGACGATCTGATCGTTAGCCGTGCCCTTCACTGCATCATAGCGTTTGAAACGTCCTGATTCCCCGGCAACAACGCGCTTCGCATTCCTACGAGCAGACGATTCAACTTCCGCGCTGAAACCGGCCATCTGCTTCACGCCTTGTTTGTCGGCCAACGCCGCATTAGCCTTCAGGCTGTTATGCGGAACTGTCAGGGTGACGTCAGCTTCATGATCCACCCCGGAATACGCCACCAAATGCTCTTTGGCCGCAGCCCCAAACCGTTGAATGGTTTCCGCCGCGGCTCCTTGCAAAGCGGCTTGCACAGTGTGCCGACCCTTATCTTCCTGCTGGCGTTCCCGCTCATGCCGCTCGTCATGCTCACGATTCATGCGCTTATCGTCGTCGGCCATCATGCGCTCCTGTCCGGCCAGCATCGCCAATCACTAGGCGACGCCGGCGCAATCCATAATCGTTCTGACTGCAATACTATGGCACGATGCGAAACACGGTAAAATTTTACCGACACGGACGAAAACAAGCCGTTTTCACACCAAACCGAGCGTCTTGAAGGCGTTGGCGATGCCGTCGTCGTGGATGTCGGTGGTCTGGATGGTGCAGAATCTCTCGATGCCGTGGATGGCGTTGCCCATGGCCACGGACATGCCGGCGGCCTTGAGCATGGCTGTGTCGTTGTCGGAGTCGCCAACGGCGATCGTGTCTGCGATGTCGTACCCCAGCGCCGCGGCCACGTCGCGCACGGCGGTGCCCTTGTCGTAGCCGGCGATGAGCAGCTCGCCGTTGTTCGGCGAGATCTTGTCGTACGAGCCGTGCACGAGCTCGAACCACGGGGCGAGGTCCCGCTTGGTCTCCTCGAACGTCACATCCGGGTCCGGGCCGGTGAAGTACGAGCCTTTGCTCGCGCGAATCGTATGCCCGAGCGTGGAGCCGGCCGGCACAGCCACCTCATCGATGAGATGCCAGAACCGCGCGAACTCGCCGCGGTTGAACGCCTTGCCCTTCGACTCCAGATGACGACGGTATCCTTCGGAGATGTACATGCCGTCGGCACCCTGCCACTGGTAGTTCTCGATGTGATGCACACGGAAATACTCCATCGCGGCGTCCATCGCCTCGGGCGGCACAAGATGCTGGAATAGCAGCCGGTCCCCCACATTCGCCTGCGCGCCGGCCACGGAGACCACGCCGTCGAAGCCGAGGTCGAGGATGCTGCGTTCGATCTTCGGCATGGACCGCCCGGTGCAGATGAACAGCTTATGCCCGTTGCGCTGCGCTTCGGCGCACGCCTCACGCGCCGAAGCGGGCACCGCATGGTTTTCATCCGCCAGCGTGCCGTCGATGTCAAGAAAAACCAGTTTGCTTGCGGTCATTGTCATCCCCCTCACACCGCGTAGGCGGACCAGCGGCCGTGGCTGTGCTCGACTTCTATCGGCATGCCGAACAGGTCCGAAAGGCGCTCGTCGGTCAAGCCGTCCTCGAGCGCGCCGGAATAGACGATGGTGCCGGCGGAGGGATTGCCCATCGCGTCGATGCCGTCGGCGGTGGCGTCCTCGGCGGAGACCGGCTTGCGACCCATGATGGCGATGTGGTCGAATCCGGCCGGAATCTCCTCGAGCCGATGGGTCACGAGCACCACCGCGCGGTCGGAACTCTCCTCGCCGATGCGGCTCAGGGTGCGCATCACCTGCTCGCGGCCACCGAGGTCGAGTCCGGTGGTCGGTTCGTCCATGATGAGCAGTTCCGGATCACCCATCAGCGCGCGGGCGATGAGCACGCGGGTGCGTTCGCCCTCGGACAGCCTCCACATCTGCTTGCCTTCGAGGTAGCCGACTCGGAAGTCGTGCAGCAGTTGGCGGGCGCGCGCGTACTCCTCGTCCGTGTACGTGTCCCGCCAGCGACCGGTCACGGCGGACAGCCCGGTGACCACGGCGTCCAGCGGGTCCTCGAACTCCGGGAACTGGCGGCCGAGGTCGGCGGAGGCGAGACCGATGCGCGTGCGCAGCTTGAACACGTCGAATTTGCCGAGCTGATGGCCGAGGATGAACACGCGGCCTTCGGACGGGAACGTGCGGGTGGCAAGCATGCCCACGGCCGTGGATTTGCCGATGCCGTTCGGCCCGAACAGCACCCACCGCTCCCCCGCACGGATGGTGAGGTTCACGTCGGTGATGATGACACGGCGGTTGCGACGGAATTCGACGTTCTCCAGTTTGAGGACTTCGGCTGAGCTCACGGTGATGCCTTTGCAGTGTGATGGTTGTTTTCGATAGTGGACAATCATAATTCGTATGCCATGGTTACGCATGGCATAGTTCGCATGCAAAAGGGAGAGACCATGTGACGATTGGTCTTTTGGTCTCTCCCTTCATCACGCTTCGCGCGGCACCTCCCTCCTCAGAGGGAGGCAGGCTGGTCGTCACGGATGTCTACATCCGACGGCCGGCTCATCCCCTCGTCAGAGGGAGGCGAGTACGGGCGTTGCTAAGCCTCCTTCAGCAAGGGGAGGCGCGGGTGTGCGGAAACTACTTGCGCTCGTCGAGCACGGACTGGTAGACCTTAACGGTCTCGTCGCCGATGGACTCCCAGCTGAACACGTCGCGGGCGCGCTCGTAGCCGGCCTTGCCCATCTTCTCGCGCAGCTCCGGGTCGGCCATGATCTTGTTGATCGCGTCGGCCATGTCGTGCACGAACTTGTCCGGGTCGGTGGGGGTACCGGTGCCGTCGTGCAGCTGGTCGATCGGCACCAGGAAGCCGGTCTCGCCGTCCACGACGACCTCGGGGATGCCGCCGGTGGCGGAGGCGACCACGGGCAGGCCGCAGGCCATGGCCTCAAGGTTCACGATGCCGAGCGGCTCGTAGATGGACGGGCAGATGAAGGCGTCGCAGCCGTGCTCCAGGGCGCTCAGCTCCTTCTTGGGCAGCATCTCCTCGATCCAGATGATGTTGCCGCGCTCCTTGTCGAGCTCGGCGAAGGAGGTCTTGACCTCCTCCATGATCTCCGGGGTGTCGGGCGCGCCGGCGCACAGCACCACCTGCACGTCCTTGTTGACGAAATGCAGCGCCTTGAGCAGGTACGGCAGGCCCTTCTGACGGGTGATGCGGCCCACGAACAACAGCGTCGGCTTGCTGCGGTCGATATGGTAGCGGTCGAACACGCCCCACGCCGGATCGTCCTCGGCGGGGGTGGCGAACTCGGACATGGTGATGCCGTTGTACACCACGACCACCTTGTCCGGGTCGAGGTTCGGGTAGGCGGCGAGAATGTCCTTGCGCATGCCGCCGGAGACGGCGATCACGCGGTCGGCGTGCTCGTAGGCGTCCTTCTCGGCCCAGGAGCTCAGGTTGTAGCCGCCGCCGAGCTGCTCACGCTTCCACGGGCGGAACGGTTCGAGCGAGTGCGCGGTGATGACCAGCGGCGTGCCGTGCAGCATCTTGGCCAGATAGCCGGCCAGGCAGGCATACCATGTGTGGGCGTGGATGATGTCGGCGTCCACGTCGTTGGCGATTTGCAGGTCTACGCCGAAGGTCTTGAGCGCGGGGTTCGCGTCGGACAGCTCGGCGGGAGTGCCGTACCCGACCACCTTGAGGCTGCCCTTGGCTTCGGCCGCGTTGGGGATCGCGGGCACGTCGACCTCGGTGCGCGGGCCGTCGAACGCACGCACGGTCACATCGATGCGCTCGGCCAGCACCTTGGACAGCTCTTCGGCGTGGACGCCGGCGCCGCCATAGACGTGCGGCGGGTACTCGCGGGTCAACAGATCAACTTTCATCAGATGGCTCTCCTTCGTGCATCAGGGAATCAAGCAATTCCCACTTTAAGCCACTATGCCTTGCAAAATGCGCAGATGTTCAGGCATGTCGAGACGCATCGAAGCGAGTCCGGGAGCACGTCAGGGAGCAATGGCACCAGGCAATCATCGGGCAGCAGCCCCGGATTCTTCCGGACTCCTTGAGACTCTTTCGCCCGGGCTCTGGACTGCCCCTCCGCACCCGGTCTAGACTGGGGTACCATGTGCACCAACGCTCGACGATGAGGGCTCGACGATGAGGGGAAAGATGACCGAACAACACCCAGAACACCACTCCGGACCGCAGCCATGGCAGCCGCCGCAATCGCACTATCCGCAGCAGCCGCAACACTCCGGTCAACCCGGCCAGCCACATTCGTCCGAACAGTACGGCCAGCGCGACCAATCCTGCCAACAAACCCCGGGAGCACAGTGCGGCCCGTACAATCCGTATCCCCGCTCCGGACCTTACGGCCAGCCGAACGCGCCATCATACGCACAGGCATACGCGCAACCGCCCGCTCAGCCAAACCAGCCAAACCAATACCCGCAATACCCCGCCCCGACCTATCCCGGCGCGCCCCGGCAATCCGCAAACGCATACTCCCAGCCCCAGCAAACCCACCCGAATCCGCAGAATCCCCGGCCTCAGCCGTCACCCGACGTCCGGCAAGCGAATCCCTACACCCCGCGCCCGGCAAACCCCGCGGCCCCCATCGGCGCATCGGCTCCGGCACCGGCCTCATCACCGTATTATTACGCGCGTCCGGCCAGAAAGCGCGGACTCGGCGGCGGAGGCATCGCCGCGATCATCATCACGGTGATTCTGATTCCGGTGCTGCTCTTCGCCGCGGTGACGGCGGGCTTCGTCGCGGTGGCGAACAAGGCCGTCGACGACGCGGCCCGGCAATCCCAGCAATCCCAAAGCCAAACCACCCCGCAGGATACGAAACCCACGGTCAAATACATCTCCATGAAGGAACGCCCCTCGTATCAGGAGACCTTGGATTATGTCAACGGCAAGTACACCCAATACAGCAACGAGGCACTCGACGATCTCCAGGCATTCATGGACAAATACCGCATCCCCATCACGGATGATGGCGGCAAGTACGTGACCGACTTCATCGCGGTATTGGGCAAATACACCTCGGAGATCAAGCTGATGGGCGACACCATCGGCATCAACGCCGAGGAGATGGATGACCTCATCACCTCGTACCGGACCGATACCGATACGGTGGAGGGGCACTTCCTCAAAGGCGAGCCGCTCGCCGTCACGGTGACCCTGACCGGCCGCGACGGCGAGACCTACACGGTGGATGGGCAGAATTCCGTCGAACTCAAGCCCCTGTGGGCCGACTTGGAGGCCAAGATCGCCGCCGCAAGCAACTCCATGGGTTCCACCTACGCCGAAAGCGCCCAGAAGATCGTGGAGCTTGCGGGCATGCAGGTGAACTGGGACTTCAACGCCGGCAATCAATACTGCACGAAATCCTCCTCCACGAACCCGGATATGAAGGCGCTCGAGGACAAGGAGACCTTCGCGTATTACTGCCCGGTGACGCCCAATGTGATCTATGCGAATCCGAACGCCAGCGGCTGGGACACCGATTACGCGCCCGCCGCCGCCATACGGCACGAGCTCGCGCACCACGCAATCCACATGTACTGCGGCACCAGCCATCCGCCAATCGCGGTGCAGGACGGCATCGACCGGACCGAAGGCGTCACCAACAGCTACGCGATCAAGTACCTCGGAGCGGATCGCGCGTGGACCGAGGAAAGCGCCCGTCAGGCCGCGGAGGCCCAGCATGCGCAATATCTCATGAACGAGTACACCGACAAGGCCGCCGAGGCGATTCACCGCGGCGAGTGCGAGGCCGTGATGTAGCTGCGGGCGTATGTGCGTGTGTGCGTGTGTGCGTGTGTGCGTGGATATGGTCGCGTACACGCGCATCGCGCATTTGCAAACGCGCACATACCCGTCCGCACATGCCGTCCGTACAAGCCGCAAAGCCAAAGAAAAAACGGTCTTCCGGGGCGCAAACCCCGAAAGACCGCAATACGATTACGCCCGAAGACGACGAACAGCAAGGACTCAGACGGCGGTGCCGTTCTGGTCGAGGTTCGGGTTGTGCTTGGAATCGCCGGCGGTGAAGAACAGGCTCACCACACCCACGATGAACACGCCGGAGACGGTGGCGATGAGCCACATCGGGTGGCTCGGCAGCCACATGACCACGAAGAACGCGATGATGGCCAGCGAGATCAGTGTCCAGCTGCCCACGCGGAACCACTGGCGCACGGAATGGGGCGCCTTGAACATCTTCGGGTTCGTGTAGTCCGGGTTGGTGTTGAGCACGGTCTCGGGCTCCGACTCGACGACGGCGCTGGGCTTCCACGGGCCGAGCGACTCGCCGTCCTGCAGCCTGCGGGAACGCTCCTGCAGCTGGTATTCGTCAATCATGCCGCCACGGCCGCGACCGCGGGTGGAATCATACTGCGATGGCACTCCCCTACGGTTGGCCTTGGCCTGGGCACGACGTTCTGCGCGATTTGGCATCTTACTACTCCTGTTTCAGCGATGACACTGTTGGCTATATTACTCGCTTGACGGCTCGATGGCTCGCCTGACGACTCACTTGTCCGCAACCGTCGATTCAGCTGTCGGGGCAACCGTCGATGCAGCTGTCGTAGCCACGCCCGAAGCCACGCCCGCATCGAACCCCGAGAACCGGTAGCCCTGCGTATGGAAGTCACAGGTGACCGCGGAACCGTCGGCGAACACCGACCGCTGCACCAGCGGGTCGCCGTCGACGAATTCGTGGCGCACGAGCTCGAGCATGCCGACGCGCTCGTGGAATCCGGCGACCACATGGCAGCGTTCGATCTCGTTCTCCGTGCGGGCGCGCTGTTCCGCGTCCATGTCGCCGTCCACGCCGATGTACGCGGCGTCGCGGATCAGGTAGGGGGCGCCGCCGTTGAGCAGGGCGTAGAGCATGTAGTCGTCGCCATCCACGACGCGGTCCATCATCCACGGCTCGATAACGCAGTCGTGGTAGACGAGGTTGTACAGCGGCACCGGCACGCCGTGGCGCGGCGCGCTGGGCGAGCGCATCTGGAAGTCGTACGGCGCGTAATGGCAGAACACGAGGCTCGGCACGGCCCAGTCGGACACCTCCTCGGACGAGGACAGGATGCCGTGCGAGAGCAGGTATTCGAAGCATTCGGCGCGACGCTCATAACATTCGCGACGCGTCATGCGATGCTCGGGGTTCGAGCATTCGTCGCCCTCGTTGCAGGTGAACACGTCCAGATACGCGCAGTCGAGCCGGATGCCATGCGCGGCGATCTCGGCGAAGTTGCGGCGCACGTAGTCCGGGGCGAGCTCGGCGCACAGGTAGGTCTGGTGGCCGCCCGCCCAGCGCGCGTGCTCGGGCATCGTGCCGTCTGCCAGACGAATCGCGTTGTTCGGGTCGAACGTCTTCGCGGTGAAGTAGTAGTCGCGGTACTGGTCGTGGGTGCCGAAGATGTCGCCCTGCTCGTGGCAGGTGTCCACGAGCGCCTTCATGCCATCCCAGCCGCCGGCCTCCTCGCACGCGGGCAGGTAGTCGGGGTGCTCGTTGTCGTATCCCGGCTGGGCCCAGCCATCCAAGTGCATGTACAGCCGGCCGGCGCCCATGTCGTGCAACGTGCGCATCTGCTTGATGCGCTGGGCGAAGGTGACGAGCGAGCCGTTGTTCTCGGGATGGTCCTTGTCGTAGTAGTACGAGTCGGGCTGCACCTTGGTCTTGATGCCGACGTGCACCCACGAGCGGCCGATGAGGTCGCGCACGGAGGGGTTGCGCGCCGCCTTTTCGGCGAGCGTGCGCAGTCGGCCGCGCTCGTTGACGTACGCGCGGTACTCCTTGCACACGGCCGTGTGATCGGCGTGGTCGAGGAGGCGGAAGCGCACGACGCGACGGTAGTCCATCGTCCCGAGGCTGGGCTCGAACCATGTGCCGACGTGCGTGTACGGGCCGCCGGCGGGATGGTCGATGCCGTATCCGGCGTTCCACGGGGTCTCGCAGATGGCGATATAGCCGTGGCCGTCCTCGCGCAGCTGGGCGAACCAGGGCATGTAGCCGCCGGCCGTCTCGAAGCGGCCGTCGAAGGTGATGTCTTTGGTGGCCACGGCGGTGGGCCAGGTGTTGGGGATCATCACGCCCTGTTCGTGGGTGATGAGCGTGACGTCCTTGTCGTTCGCGCGGTCGAAGGTCAGGGCCGCCGGCCAGACGACCTTGGTGACATCAAGGCCGCTTTCGTTGAGCGGTATCCATTCGAAGAGCACGTCGCCGGACGCGCGTTCGATCCACACGTAGGTCTCGAATGCGTACGCGCCATGGCCGAAGCCGGTGAAGACGCTGCGTACGCCCACACCGGTGCCGGTCTCGCGCGCCTCGTGGCTGATGGCCGTGGCCTGGCCGAACGCGAACGTGCCCTGCGCGCTTTCCAGCCGTGGTCCGTCCTCGGTGACGGTGGCCCATTCGGCGCCATCGCGCCGGACCGTGAACTGCAGTGTTCGCTCGTCGAAGCGTACGGTGGTGCCGGACGCGGTGAATTCCATGATGTGCTGTGCTCCTGTTTTCCTGTGATTGTTGCGGTTGGCTTGTGCCTGGTTTGCGATTGGTTTGCGTTTGGCTTGGGAATCGATCGATTGTTATGTTCCGGTGATGTCCCAGTGATGTCCCGGTGATGTCCCGGTGATGCTCCGGTTATCCCGTGACGACTGTACCCGATAATCCGGGCGGGCGGGACGTCCGACGATTCCGGAACCTGCGCACAAGACGCCCGTCTGCCGAATCGGGGCAGGCGGGCGTCGTGGGACATTGATAGGGCGTCAGCTAGGCATTACAGCGACGCCGGCAGGCGGCCGGAAGACATTCACGGCCGCCCGCCAATCGGTCACTTCTTGGTCAGTTCGGTGAACACCGGGCCGCCGCCGTAGTCGAACTCGACGCCGGAGACGTTCGGGGTGCTGACCGCGGTGGCGTTCTGGTTCCACAGCGGGATGGCCGGCAGATCCTGCATGAGGACCTCCTCGCCCTGCTGGTAGTACTTGTCCGCTTCCTCGGTGGACGGCGCGGAGAGGGCCTTGTCCATCAGGGCGTCGAACTCGTCGCTCTTGTAGTTGCCGCTGTTCGCGCCCTTGCCGCCGGTGGAGCTGGAGTCGTACAGCTGGATGAGGTAGTTGTCGGCGGAAGGGTAGTCCGGACCCCAACCACTGCGGTAGGCGGTGGTCATCTTGCCGGAATCCACGTTGGACAGGAACTCGTCGGAGGTGGACATCGGGGCGCCCTCGGCGTTGATGCCGAGCGAGTTCTTGATGTAGTTGCAGACCGCTTCCACCCAGCCCTTGGCGTTGCCGTCGGCGTTGTAGGCGATCTTGAAGTCGCCGCTCCACGGGGAGATGGCGTCGGCCTTGGCCCACAGCTCCTTGGCCTTGTCGGGGTTGTACTTGAGCACGTCGTTGCCCTTGAGGTTCTCGGAGTACGCGCTGATCGGCGCGGCGAGGAAGTCGACGGACGGCGTGGAGGTGCCGTTGAAGATCTTCTCGGCGATGGTCTTGCGGTCGATGGCCATGGAGATGGCCTGACGGCGCAGGTTGCCCTCCTCGTTCTGGCCGAAGTGGTCAAGCCATTCGGGGATGGTGAAGGTGAGCGTGTTGCCGCCAGGCTGGTTGTAGGCCTTGATGGTCTTGTCGGACTGGAAGGACTTGAGCGCGGTGGAGGGGATCGCGTGCGTGAAGTCGAGGTTGCCGCCGCGCAGGTCGGCGTAGGCGGAATCCGGCGAGGTGTAGATCTTGAAGGTCAGGCCGTCGTTCTTGGCCACGCGGTTGCCCTTGTAGTCGGGGTTCTTCACCATCTCGATGCTGCGGTTGTGCGTCCACGAGACGAACTTGTACGGACCGTTGCCCACCGGGTTCTCGCCGAACTTCTTCGGGTCCTTGAACGCGGACTCGGGCAGCGGCATGTAGGCGTGGCTGCCGGACTTGACCGGGAAGGCCGAATCGGGCTGGCTCAGGCGCACGTCGATGGTGCTGTCGTCCACGGCCTTGAGGCCGGAGAGCGTGGCCTTGGGGTCCACGTCCGGCTTCTGGAGGTCGTCGTAGCCCTCGATGGTGCTGAAGAAGCTGGCGCTGCCCTGCTTGTTGGCGCTGTTGGCGGTGTAGTTCCAGGCGTCCACGAACGAGTGCGCGGTCACCGGCGTGCCGTCGGTGAACTTCCAGCCGCTCTTGATCTTGATGACGTAGTGCGTGGCGTTGTCGCTGGAGGTGATGCTTTCGGCCACCTCGTTGTGGATGCCGCCCTTGGCGTCATAGGTGACCAGACCCGCGAACAGCTGGTCTACGACCTTGCCGCCGCCCGCCTCGGTGACCGCGCCCGGGAACAGCGGGTGCGCCGGCTCGCTGCCGTACACGGAAATGATGTTGTTGTCCGCAGAGCTGCCGGAGTTCGACGTGTTGCCGGTCGATCCGCAGCCGCTGAGCAGCATGACAATTGCCGCACCGGCCGCTACCAGTGCCGTGACATGACGTTTCTTCATGAACCTCTCCATCTGATGTTTGCCGCCCGTTGGCGACAGGGAAACACTGTAGGAGGGTTTTGTTAACTTTATATGCACAATTCCCGAAATATAAACACCGATATACACACCGGTCATCTAGATGGTGAGGCGGCCTGTTCGATAGACAGCAATGCGGGAATTCCGGCGTGATTGACCTTGATTAGCCTTGATTGGCCTTGATTTGAGATGTCATTACTCCATCTTCAACGTCACCAAATATATGCCGGCTCCTTATTGGCCACAATCGCATTGATCATCTCTTCTGCGGAAGCGGTCTTCAGCCCTCCGTAATCGGCATCCTGCACCTTGTAGTAGGGGTCGATGAAATAGTATTGCGCAATGGACCCGTCCGGCACCGCATCATATCCGACAATGACAACCGCATGGCTGGCATGGCCGATTTCCGGATACAGTACGTGAATGTCGAGTGTGACGATGGGCGGATACCCGGCAGACAGACCTTCCTTCACCCGAGAGGCGAACGTGCTGGCTATCGCCGGATCCGTATCTCCTCGGTCAATGGCCTGCACATGGTATCCGTCGCCACTCGGATTGGAATCTTCGACACCGAATAGATAGGCGTTGGCCACACGAGCCAAATCCACATCCACCGTGCCAACATCCGATCTGGCATTCATCCGTTCAGCCAACGTGGCCTGACTCACATCGATCCCGTGATAGGCCAATATCATCTGCAACGCCGCCGGCATACACCAGTAGCTTCTCTCCTGCACACGCTGCGGTATCTCAAGCATCACACGGTTGGTTTGCGTCTCGGTTTGCTTCGTCTTATCCGTGCATTCCCGCATCGATCGGGCTTTCTCGCCGGCCGCATTGCAGAACCATCCGTCGCCGGGATAGGAATCGTCGACGCCCTCGTTCAGCCCGGCCAGCACGGCGGGGTCGACCAGTCCGTCCTTGCCGGTGTCCGCATTCGTGTCTGGTGAGGCTGAGGGGCCATCATCAGGTGTGATTGCGCCGGACACGCTGGAGTTGCCCCCGGAGGAGACGGCCTGATTCGCGGCATGATCCCCATGGTTCAGGCCGTATTGCCGGACCAACGCATAGCCGCCGAACACCACAAGAGCCACCGCCATAACCGTGATGCACACAATCAGCCAACGCCGTCGTTCCCGCCCCATCGCACACCGCCTTCCGATGATTCCATCATATCGGAGCAGCGCCGTCGCCGTGCCAGCCGGCAATGTCCCGGTTCCGGCGCATCCGACAGACGTGCGGTACGATACGCGAAATCAAGTGTTTTTCGCATATCGTACCGAGCCATCACCAAGATATGATGTAGCTCGTATATCAAGAATGGCTTATTCCCGCGGTTTTCATCATCGTCGCGTTGGTACGATGTCTGTTGCAAACGATTGCTTCGGCTGTTGTACCGCAATGTTGCGGTACAACACTTCAAAAACCGTCAAATCAGTGTATCGTACCGCATCGCCCCGGCTCCCATATTGACGGCGACCGTTAGCGCTGGAAATGTATAAAGGCCACTCCACGCCTGATGTATACAAATCAGGTCCTTCGGCGGTCCGCATTCGGCGGAAAAGCGGAGAAAACGACGAAGGCTCCCCATGATGGGGAGCCTTCGCAAAGTTGGCCTAAAACTACGATCGTGCCCTCAGGCCGTGCCTGCGCCGAATGCCGTCAGCGGGGCAGCATCATCGGGCGGTCGCTGGCCTTGATCGGGGCGGGCAGCTCGCTGGTCTTCTCGCTGGACAGGTACTCGTCCACGGCGGCGGCGCAGGAGCGGCCCTCCGCGATGGCCCAGACCACGAGGCTCTGGCCGCGGCCGGCGTCGCCGCACACGAACACGCCGTCCTGCGAGGTGGCGAAGTTGTCGTTGCGGGCGATGTTGCCGCGCTTGTCGAGTTCGACGGGCAACTGGTCGAGCAGCGTGGTGGTGTCCGGGTGCAGGAAGCCCACGGAGATGAGCACGAGGTCGGCGGGCAGCACGCGCTCGGTGCCGGGCTGGCGGGTGAACGGGCCGTTCTCGCCGGGGGCCACGGAGACCACCTTGAGGCCGGTCACATGGCCGTGCTCGTCCGCCACAAAGCCTTCGGCGGTGGTGGAGTTCTCGATCTTCACCTTGGCCTGCTCCTCCTCGGAACCGATGAAGTTCACGGAGTCGGTGCTGTACAGGTAGGTGCCGCCCTCGGCCATGGACGTGGTCTTCTGGTAGGTACGGGCGAAGGTCGGCCACGGCTGGTTGGCCGGACGGGTCTCCGGTTCCTTCGGCATGATCTGCAGCACGGTCACGTCCTTGGCGCCCTGGCGAATCGAGGTGCCGAGGCAGTCGGAACCGGTGTCGCCACCGCCGATGACGATGACGTGCTTGTCCTTGGCGGTGATGTCGTTGACGGGCTTGACGCCGAAGACGCGGCGCGTGGCGTCCGGCAGGAAGTCGAGGGCGAAGTGGATGCCGTCGAGCTCGCGGCCGGGGATCTTCATGTCGCGCGGCACGCGGGAGCCGATGGCCACCACGACGGCGTCGTAGCGGTCGCGCAGGTCGTCCCAGGAGATGTCCTTGCCGATCTCCACGTTGGTGCGGAAGCGCGTGCCTTCGGCCTCCATCTGCTCCACACGGCGGTCGAGCAGCCCCTTCTCGAGCTTGAAGTTCGGGATGCCGTAGCGCATGAGGCCGCCGATGGCATCGTCCTTCTCGTAGACGACCACGGTGTGGCCGGCGCGGGTGAGCTGCTGGGCGGCGGCGAGGCCGGCAGGGCCGGAGCCCACCACGGCCACGGTCTGGTCGGTCAGGCGCTGCGGCGGCAGGGGCTTGACGTAATCCAGATCCCATGCCTGATCGATGATCGTGCACTCGTCGTTCTTGATCATCGTCGGCGGCTGGTGGATGCCAAGTACGCAAGCCTGCTCGCACAGGGCCGGGCAGATGCGGCCGGTCACTTCGGGGAAGTTGTTGGTCTGGGACAGACGGTTGTAGGCGTCCTCCCACTTGCCCTGACGCACCAGATCGTTGAACTCTGGGATGATGTTGCCCAGCGGGCAGCCGGTCATGCAGAACGGGGTGCCGCAGTCCATGCAGCGTGCGGCCTGTTCGCGGGTCCACGGCTGCAGACCGGATTCGGCGTGGACGTCGAACCAGTCCTTGATGCGCTCCTCGATGGGTCGTTCGGCCAGCTCGCGGCGCGTACGGACCTTCAGGAATCCTCTCGGGTCGCCCATGTCAGCGCACTCCTTCCATGACGTGCTCGTAGACCTGATCCCAGGCTCCGGGCGAATTGAAATCGATGTCGTTGGCCTTGGCCTCTTCCATGGCGCGGGTCATGGCCAGATACTGCTTCGGCACCACATGCGTGAAGCGCTTGACGGTCTCGTTCCAGTCCTCGAGCAGGGCCGAGGCGAACTGGGAGCCGGTCTCCTCCGCGTGGCGCTTGACGAGGTCGTACACCAGCTTGGAGGTTTCGGCGTCCAGGGACTTGAAGAGCAGCGCGCCGGACTTGATGGCGCCCGGATTGACCTTCTTCATGTCGAGGTCGAGCACGTAGGTGTTGCCGCCGGAGAAGCCGGCGCCGAAGTTGCGGCCGGTGGGGCCGAGCACCACCACGGTGCCGCCGGTCATGTACTCGCAGCCGTGGTCGCCCACGCCCTCGACGACGAACGTGGCGCCGGAGTTGCGCACGGCGAATCGCTCGCCTGCGCGCCCGGCCACGAACATCTCACCGGAGGTGGCGCCGAAGCCGGTCACGTTGCCGGCGATGACGTTCTCGTGACGATCGAAGGTGACGTTGGTCTCCGGACGCACGATCATGCGGCCGCCGGACAGGCCCTTGCCGGCGTAGTCGTTGACTTCGCCGTAGATGCGCAGGGTCTCGCCGCGCGGGATGAACGCGCCGATGGACTGGCCGCCGGAGCCGTGCAGGGTCATGTCGATGGTGTCGTCGGGCAGGCCCGGCTCGCCGTAGCGGCGGGTGATCTCGTAGCCGACCATCGTGCCGACCGTGCGGTTGACGTTGCGGATCGGCATTTCGATGCGCACGGGCTCCTTGCGCTCGAGCGCCGGCTCGGCGAGCTTGATGAGCTCGTTGTCGAGCGACTTCTCGAGCTCGTGGTTCTGCTCGATGGTCTGGTGCAGGATCGTGCCCGGCACCGGGCCGGCCTGCTTGAGCACGTTCGACAGGTCGATGCCGTTGGACTTCCAGCGCTTGATGGCCTCGTTCTGGTCCAGGCACTCGACGTGGCCGACGGCCTCCTCGAGCGTCCTGAAGCCGAGCTGGGCGAGGATCTCGCGCACCTCCTCGGCGATGAACATGAAGAAGTTGACCACGCTTTCGGGCTTGCCGCGGAAGCGGGCGCGAAGCTCCGGGTCCTGCGTGGCGATGCCCTGCGGACAGGTGTTCTTCTGGCAGGCGCGCATCATGACGCAGCCCTCGACGATCAGCGCGGCGGTGGCGAAGCCGAACTCCTCGGCGCCCAGCAGGGCGGCGATGACCACGTCGCGGCCGGTCTTGAGCTCGCCGTCGCACTGAACGACGATGCGGGAGCGCAGGCCGTTCAGGATCAGCGTCTGCTGGGTTTCGGACAGGCCGATCTCCCACGGCGTGCCGGCGTGGCGGATGGCGTTGAGCGGGGCCGCGCCCGTACCGCCGTCGTAACCGGAGATGAGCACCACGTCGGCATGGCACTTGGCCACGCCGGCCGCGATGGTGCCGACGCCGAACTCGGAGACGAGCTTGACGTGGATGCGGGCCTTCGGGTTGGCGAGCTTCGCATCGTAGATCAACTGCTTCAGATCCTCGATGGAGTAGATGTCGTGGTGCGGCGGCGGGGAGATGAGCTCCACGCCCGGGGTGGCGTGGCGCACCGTGGCGATCCACGGCGGCACCTTGGCGCCCGGCAGGTGGCCGCCTTCGCCGGGCTTGGCGCCCTGGGCGAGCTTGATCTGCAAATCGGTGGCGTGCACGAGGTAGTCGGAGGTGACGCCGAAGCGCGCGGATGCGATCTGCTTGATGCGGCTGTATCGCTGCGGGTCCTCGATGCGGTCGTCGGACTCGCCACCCTCGCCGGAGTTGGAGCGCGCGCCGATCGAGTTCATCGCGATGGCGAGCGTCTCATGGGCCTCCTGGCTGATGGAGCCGTAGCTCATGGCGCCGGTGGAGAAGCGCTTGACGATCTCGCTGGCCGGCTCGACCTCGGAGATGTCGATGGGCTTGCGGGTCTCGTTGAACTTCATCAGGCCACGCAGGGTCATGATGCGGTTCGACGTGTCGTTGATGTGGTGCGAGTACTTCTTGAACATCTGGTAGTCGCCGCGCTGGGTCGACTGCTGAAGCAGGAAGATGGCCTCCGGGTCGTTCAGGTGGTCCTCGCCGGTGCGACGCCACTTGTACAGGCCGCCGGTGCGCAGGTTGCGGTGCGGGGCGGCAGTCCACTGGTTCGGGTAGGCCACGCGGTGGCGGATGGCCACCTCCTCGGCGAGCTCGTCGAGGCCCACGCCGCCCACGCGGGAGGTGGTGCCGGTGAAGTACTCGTCCACGACCTCCTGGTTGAGGCCGACGGCCTCGAACAGCTGAGCGCCGCGGTAGCTCATGATGGTGGAGACGCCCATCTTGGACATGATCTTGAGCACGCCGATGGACAGGGCCTTGGTGAGGTTCTTCACGGCGGTGTCCGCATCCACCTTGAGGTAGCCGGTACGCGCCAGGTTCTCCACGGATTCGAACGCCAGGTACGGGTTCACGCAGGCGGCGCCGTAGGCGATGAGCAGGGCCACATGATGCACCTCACGCACGTCTCCGGCCTCGACGGCCATGGAAATCTGCGTGCGGGTGTGGCGGCGCAGCAGGTGGTGCTGCACAGCGGAGGTGAGCAGCAGCGACGGGATCGGGCCCCATGTGTGGTTGGATTCACGGTCGGAGAGCACAATGAAGTTCTTGCCGTCCTCGATGGCCTGGTCGATCTCGGTAAAAATCTCGTCCAGACGCTCCTTCAGGGCCTTGCCGCCGCCAGCCACCTGATACAGGCCCTTGACCACGTACGGGCGGTAGTAGCCGCCGAGCACGCGGGCCTTGTCGAGGCGCTTCAGCTGGGCCATCTCGTCGGAGTTGACCACGGGCAGCGGGATGAGGATCTTCTTGGCGTGCAGCTCGGAATCGGCCAGCAGGTTCGGCTCGGGGCCGATGGCGGATTCGAGGGAGGTGACGATCTCCTCGCGTTCCCAGTCGAGCGGCGGGTTGGTCACTTGCGCGAACTTCTGGTGGAAGTAGTCGAAAAGCATGCGGCTGCGGTTCGACAGGGCCGGCAACGGGGTGTCGTTGCCCATGGAGCCCAGCGGCTCCTTGCCGGTGTTGGCCATCGGGGTGAGCAGTAGCTTCAGGTCCTCCTCGGTGTAGCCGAAGGCGCGCTGACGGCGCTGGACGGACTGGCCGGAGTGGTTCACATGCTCGCGCTTGGGCAGGTCGGAAAGCTCCACTGAGTTGCCCTCGACCCACTTGCGGTACGGGTGCTGGGCGGCGAGGTTCTTCTTGATCTCCTCGTCCGGGATGATGCGGCCCTCGGCGGTGTCCACGAGGAACATCTTGCCCGGCTCGAGGCGGCCGTTGGCCACCACATGCTCCGGGGCGTTCTCGGGGATGACGCCGGCCTCGGACGCCAGCACAAGGTAGCCGTCGTCGGTGAGCTGCCAGCGGCCGGGGCGGAAGCCGTTGCGGTCGAGCAGGGCGCCCACCTGGGTGCCGTCGGTGAAGACGATGTCGGCCGGGCCGTCCCACGGCTCGATGAGCGTGTTGTTGTACTCGTAGAAGGCACGCACGTCCGGGTCGAGGCTCGGGTCCTTCTCCCACGCCGGCGGCAGCATCATGCAGATGGCGTGCGGCAGGGAGCGGCCGGCGAGATGCAGCAGCTCGAGGCATTCGTCGAAGGTGCCGGAATCGGAGTAGCCGGGCGTGGTGATCGGCAGCAGCGGCTTGAACTCGCCAAGCAGTTCGGAGCTCAGACGGCCCTCGCGGGCGGACAGCCAGTTGCGGTTACCCTGAATGGTGTTGATCTCGCCGTTGTGGGCCAGCAGGCGGAACGGCTGGGCCAGCGGCCAGCTCGGGAACGTGTTGGTGGAGAAGCGGGAGTGGACGATGGCGATGACGGCCTTCATGCGCTCGTCGTTCAGGTCCGGGAAGAACTTGGTGAGCTGCATGGTGGTGAGCATGCCCTTGTACGTGATGGTACGGGCCGAGAGGGAGGCGAAGTACACGCCCACCTCATGCTCCACGCGCTTGCGGATGCGGAAGGTCTTGCGGTCGAGGTCGATGCCGGCGAGGGAACCATCCGGGGAGGCGACCACAAGGGTCTTGAAGCCCGGCATGGCGGCGAGCGCCTGCAGTCCGAGGCCGTCCGGGTTGGTGGGCACCACGCGCCAGGCGAGCACTTCGAGACCCCCCTCGCGCACGATCCTGGCGATGGCCTGCTCCTGCTGGCCGGAGGTCTCGATGTCGCGGTCGAGGAACGCGATGCCGGCGGCGTAATGGCCCTCCTCGGGCAGGTCGGAGGGGACGGTGGCACGCATGAACTCGTCCGGCATGCTCATCAGGATGCCGGCGCCGTCGCCCGTGTTCTCCTCAGCACCCACGGCACCGCGGTGATCCAGGTTGACCAGCACCTCGATGGCGTCGGTGACGATCTTGCGTTCCGGACGCTTGTTCAAGGTGGTGACCATACCCACACCACAGGCGTCATGCTCGTTGGAGGGGTCGTACATGCCGTCCGGAGCATGGACCGTGAGATCAAGCGGGGCTTTGAATGTCACCGAAATCACCTCAATTGCTTATGGGCGCGCTCACAAACGTGCCACTTCCTAAGTTGCTGTTGACAGAGTAGCGTTGCGGTATGTCGATTGCGTTTCGCTGTCCATATACCGAATTGCAGAAAAAGTCAAGGCTTGATTTTAGCCGATTTTGCTGATAAGCCGCGCCGGCGAAGGAAAGCCGTTATGGAATCGTGATGGCCCTAACGTGCGACGGCGTCGGCGACGTATGCGGGCACCTGCATAGATGGCATGGTGGGTTTCAGTCTGAGCACACGCGAGTCCAGCCTTCGACACCAATTCGTGAGCACGGAAAACCATACCGGCACCGATTGCCGCACATCCTCCTTCGGTAATCGATGCCGACCGGCGAAATCGTTTTGGGTCATTCCTTTTCCAGCATGAGCAGTCGCGTGACCTGCTCCGCGGTACGTTCCACATTCGCCGACGCATCCTCAAGCAGATCCTGCAAGGTGGCCGCACCGGGGGCGATGCCGAAGATGGCGTCGATGCCAATGGCATGCAGCTCGTCGATGCCCTCGCCCACATGCCCGGCGATGGCGACGACCGGCTTGCCATAGCGCTTGGCGGTCTCGGCCACCCCGGCGGGGGTCTTGCCGTATCGTGTCTGCGCGTCTATCGATCCCTCCCCGGTGAACACCACATCCGCCCACCGGACCGCATCGGGCAATCCCACGGTCTCGATGACGACATCCACACCATGACGGAACCCGGCATCGAGAAAGCCCCTCAACGCCGCACCGATGCCGCCAGCAGCGCCGGCACCGGGAACATCAGCCACGTCCACGGACAGCCGCCGTTCGACGACCTCTGCGAAGTGACCAAGCGCGCGGTCCAGTAGCGCGACATCGTCGGCGGTCGCGCCCTTCTGCGGACCGAACACGGCACTGGCACCCTGCGGACCAACCAGAGGATTGGTGACGTCGCACGCGGCGATCACCTCGACGTCATACAGCCGCGCATCGAGCCCCGAGACATCGATGTCGGTCAGCCGGGCCAGCGCCGCTCCCCCGGCCGACAGCTCGCGGCCTTCATCATCGAGCAGCCGCACGCCGAGCGCCTGAAGCATGCCGGCGCCCGCGTCGTTGGTCGCGCTGCCGCCGAGTCCGACGATGATCTTGGCCGCGCCGTCATCCAATGCCGCGAGGATGAGTTCGCCGGTGCCATACGACGAGGCGACCAGCGGATTGCGTTCGGACGGCGCAAGCAATGCCAGACCGCTCGCCGCGGCGACCTCCACGACCGCGGTCGCACCGTCGCCGAGCAGGCCGTATTCCGCCGCGATGCCACGGCCCAACGGATCGTGAGCCGCTGTCGTCCGCATCGAACCGCCCGTGGCATCAACCAGCGCACGGGTCGTGCCCTCGCCGCCGTCCGCCATGGGCAGCAGACGGATTTCGGCCCCGGGGTCGGCCCTGCGGATGCCTTCCGCCATGGCCTGCGCCGCCTGAAGTGCGGTAAGACTTTCCTTAAACGAATCGGGAGCGCATACGTATCGGGCGTTTCGGGTCATGGCACCAGCTTATCTATCACATCGCCATATCCCCACCCCGGCAATCCAAAGTTAGCTGATTCACCGCTACCGAGGTCGCAAAAACAATGCAACTCGCGTGCAAAGACCCGGCGAAGGCGGCGGGATGAGACGTCCAGCACCTTTCATCGCACCGACATATCCTCTGGCGCGCGGTACGTCGACGACGAAACGGCGCTTCCCCCGTTCCCGAGTAGCGCATGCGCATAATCATGCATTTCGGGGCGCGTGAGCGCATGACCACGCAGGTAGGCCCAATCGAGCACGAGCATCAGGGTGTTGGCGTAGTGGTCGGCGACCAGTTCGGCGGGCAGCGAATGGCGATCACGGTCCACGCAAGTGCGCATGAGGTCGCGCGAGCGTTCCGTGATGAACGCGCGCATGCTGGCGAACAGCGGTCCGTTCGCCGGATTGTGCTCGAGAATCTCCCCCAGCAGGGCGGCGGGCGCCGAATCGTGCAGCTGCACGCCGTCGGCGCCGCGCGTGCTGGGCCCGGAGGTCGCGAACGTGACGATGGTCTTGTCCGTCCAGTCCTCGCTTTCGAGGAACGTGCGCACCACGCGCGGCGCGGTCTCCCACCACAGCGGGTATCCGACGAACACGACGTCGTAGCCGTTCACGTCGATCGGCGTCCTCAGCTCCGGGCGCATGTCGCGGTCGCGGTGTTCGACGCTGGTGCGGCTGTCGGAGTCACGCCAATCGAGGTCGGCGGCGGTGTACGGTTCGGCGGGTTCGATCTCCTTGAAGTCGCCGATCGCGTGCGCGAGGCGTTCGGCGACCTCACGGGTGGTGCCGGTGGCGGAGAAATACGTGACGAGCATGCGCTTGGACATGATGGGTTCCTTTCCTTCATCCCGATATGGACGGTCTGTCGTTCGATTTCCGTAATACCCACCTCAAGCGCTCGAAGACAAGCACATGCGAGATCGGACCACGACGATCAGCGCCGCCGGCCGGTGAAGGGCATGGGCCTGCGATGGGGCGCGACGGCCGTACCCACAACCGATCCGTCGGGTTCGGACACGTCAGCATCGAGGTGGACGGCAAGCGGGCCGAACGGCAGGCGCACGCGAATGTCGAACGAATGCCGCGTTCCGTCGCGCACACCATCACGGTAGGATGCTACGATTCCCATGATCTTCGCCTTGCCGTGGAACGAGGTTCGGGTCGCGTCATCGTAGGAGACGATCACAGGGATCGCGATTACGCCCACCGGCGAGTTGAGCCGCACATCATAGCGGGCGGTGAGTGACGGGTCGTCGCCGGAATCGGGCGCAAGGCGCGCGGCGGCGGCATCGCGGACGGCCCCGGCGATCCTTGGGGCGGCCTCGTGCGGCGGGACGGGCACGCGCACGGCCACATGCCTATGCGGGAAGAGATCGTGCAGGAGCCGCACATACCACCGTCCGTTCCGCTCCCCCACCGCATCCCCCGTGGGCTCGGAAGCCGCCCGGGCCAATGCCGGGATCCCAGCGAGCTTCGAACTGATGGCGAGCGCATTGCCGGTGAACACCATGCGCTTCTGCTCCTCGGTGAGCTTGTCGGTCCTCTCCAGCGCTCGAGCCTGGCCGAGCACCGCCTCGATGGGCGTGTAGGGGATGTCCGACCCGTACAGCAGGTGGGTGTCCGGCACGTTGCGTAAAAGGTCGGCAAGCTGCTTGGGCTCACTGAATCCGGCAAGGTCGTAGTACACATGGGACATGGCGTCCATATAGTCGACACGACGGTCCGGGTCAGCGAAGCGCAGCATGAACGCGAAGCTTTCGAACCGGTCGGCGAGGATGGAGACGAACGCGCCGGCATGCGGCATCACCCAGCGGATGTTTGGGAACTTGACGAACGTGTCCTCCAGCACCATGTTGGTGAAGGCCCGTGTGGTTTCCACGAAGTATTCGAAAGCAGGAAGGGACAGGCCCTCGCATGCGCCGGGCACGGACACGGGCGGCGCGGTGGGATGGATGATCGCCATTGCGCCGCGGTCGTCCAGTTCGCGCATCACTGGATCGAGTCGGGGGTCACCCAGATACACGCCATGGTGGTTGGTCGTCAGTCCCACGCCGTCGGCCTTGAGCTCGTCGAGCGCACGCCGGGCCTCTTCCGCGGATGCCTCGGCCCACGGCAGGGGCAGTGTGGCGATCAGGCCGAACCGGGTCGGCGCTCCGGCGGCGATCGCCGCCCCCTGATCGTTGATCTTCCGGGCCAGCTGCAGGCAGTCGTACACCTGCGGCAGAAAGATGTTCGGCGAGGAGAGTTCCAGATGTGCGTAGGCGATGCCGAGCAGGTCCATCTTGTCGCGCTGCCAGTCAGGGGTCCAGTAGTCGGGCGTGGGATAGCCGTCCGGGTTTCCGGGATGATGCGCGCGCAGGAATTCCAGATACGCAGGCGGCAAGTAGTGCGACTGGAAGTCGACCTTGCCGCGGAAGCGCAGCGGGGCAGCATCATTCGATTCTACAGGAAGGTTCATGGTTTTCCTTTCTTCCTCCATTTCCGGCTCATTCCACGCTCTTCAACGCGCCGAGCATGTCCACGTCCTTGAGGCGGCGCCAGACCACCCAGCCGAGCATGGCGAGCACCGCGACCACCACGGCGAGCGGCACGGCGAACACGGGCCAGGCGAGGGCCGGGTCGAACATGACCTCGTCCGGCGGCACCTCGGTGATGATGTATCGGTGCAGGCCGGCGCCGAACACGTATCCGGCCAGCACTCCAAACGCGGACAGGACGATCGTTTCGCGGTAGATGTACATGGTCGTCTCCCCGGTGTGGAAGCCGAGCACCTTGATGGTGGACAGTTCGCGAATGCGTTCGGACACGTTGAGGTTGGTGAGGTTGTAAAGAATCACCACCGCGAGCAGCACGGCCACCAGAATGAGCACCTCCATGATCTGGTCGAGCGAGTCGACGATCGTGGCCACCTGGTTCCTCATGGTGATGTTCTGCACCACGCCCTTGACCCCGTCCACGGCCATGAGATCCGCTCCCTGCCTGTTGGCGTTGTCCACGGATGAGTCCTTGAGGCGGACCATGTAGGCGTTGGACTGGTAGTCGGCGTCGAACGCGTGACCGTAGCCGCCGGAGGACATGAACATGAAGTGTCCGATGTACATTTCGGTCACGCCGTCCACACGCACCTTGCGCTCCACGCCGTCGGGATCCGTCACGGAGATGGTGTCCCCGGCCTTGGCGTCGAGCATGTTCGCCATGCGTTCCGAGATGATCGCACCTCGGTCGGTCAGGACCTGCGGGCCGCGCGAGACGCGGTCGCGCAGGGTGATGTAGTCTCCGAAGTTGTAGGCGTCGTCGGTGACGATGAGCGTGATTGTCTGCTTGTCGCCCTGCTTGCCGGCGGTGGTGGTGAGTTCCTCGTAGCGGATCGGTGCGGATTGGTCGATCGTCCCGTTCCCGTCGTCCCCATCCGCCGGGGCAACGGCCTCGGAGACGGCGTCGCGTTGGTCGGCGTTGTTGTCCGATTTCTCCGCCACGATCAGGTCGTAATGGATGATGTCGCCGAACTGGCGCTCGCCGATTTGACCAATCGACGCCTGTACGCCCAGCCCCGCGGTGAGCAGCGACACCGCGCCGGCCACGCCGAAGATGGTCATGAAACCGCGAGACTTGTAACGAAACAGGTTGCGGGCCGTGACCTTACGGGTGAAGCTCAGGCGATCCCACACGGGCGTGATCCGCTCAAGGAAAATCTTCGAGCCCTTGGCGGGCGGTTTGGGCAGGAGCAGCGCGGCGGGCTTCTCCTTAAGCTCGTGGGACGCGGCAATCCATGCGGGAGCCACGGCGCTTGCCCATGCGAGCAGGAACGCAGCGACGGTCACCCCCGGGTGGAATCGCAGTTCGATGCGCGGCATGGTGAATCCGGAATCGTAAGCATGGTAGACGATAAGCGGCAGAATGGTGTGCCCAGCCGCCACGCCCAAGACCGTACCGACCGTGGAGGCGGAGAAGCCGTAGACGAGGAATTTCTTCATGATGTCCGCGTTCCCATATCCCAACGCCTTAAGGGTGCCGGAGTTGGTGCGCTCCTCGTCCACCATGCGACCCATGGTGGTGAACGTGACCAGCGCGGCTACGAAGTACAGGAAGATCGGGAAGATGCGCGCGAGTTTCATGACGATGTCCGCGATGATCTCGTACACGCGGTATCCCTCGGAGGTGAGTCCCTCGCGCCGTCCGTCAATCGAGTACGCAGGCACCTCGAGGGTGTCCACCTTTTCGCTCGCCAGTTTGATCTGATGTTCCGCGTCGGCGATCTTCTTCTCGGCCTCGGGCTTAGCATCGTTGAATTCCTTGAGCTTCTGGTCGTATTCGTCCTCGGCCTTCTCGAGATCACGCTGGCCTTGGATCATCTGTGCGGCACCGTCGGACGCCGATCCGGATGCGGCCGTGGAGACGGCGTGCCCGAGTTCGGTCTGCTTGGATGCAAGCAGTTTTTGGGCTTCTGCGATCGCAGCCGCATTCCTTTGATACTCCTCGGATCCCTGATCAAGCTTGGCGGAACCTTCGTTGAACTGTTCAAGGCCGCTATGGTATTGGTTCAGCATGGCGTTGTACGTGTCCGCGGCTGTGTTCCAGTCGGCGAGCGCCCAATCATATCGCGCCTTGAGGCTTTGGTATGCCTTGCCGGTTATCCCGGTTTTCTCCCATGCAGCAAGCAGACGACCGGTGGCGTCGAGCGCGATCCTGGAAGCGTCGAGCGCCGCGCGGGCTGCGGTAAGCTGCATGCCGGCCTGGTTGAGCTGCAGCCAGGCGAGTTCGAGACTGCCCTGACTCTGATTGAGTTGCTGGGCGGCGGCGGCCAGCTGGGCTTGGGCGGCGGAGAGCGTGGAGTTGGCGGAAGCGATCTGCGCGGTGGCGCCGGCGAGTTCGGCGGCCGCGGAGGATGCCTGGTCGACGGCGTCAAGCTGCCCCTGGGTAATCTGGTCCTTGCCGGATTCGATCTGCGCCTTGGCGTCGTCAAGCTGGGCTTGGGCGTCCGCGAGCTGCTGTTTGGCGTCGTCCACCTGCTCCTGCGCCTTGGCGATCTGCTCGCGGCGTTCGGAACGGATGGAGTCGCGGCGGGCGGAGGGCTGGTTGGCGAGCCGCCGGGAGAGGATGGTTTTGTGGTCCTGCACGCGGTCGCGGTAGGCGTCATCCCAGTAGTTCAGTCCGGCTGTGTCCTCGAAAGTGACGCGGCCGATCATCGCCACGGATGAGTCGAACGTGCCCGTGGTGACCACGGCGTATCCGTCGAGTTCGCCGGATCCTGCGGTGGACTGTCCCATGTTGAGGTTGGAGACGGTATCGCTGGCCTCCACGAAGCCGACCACGGTGAAGCCGGTCCGTCTCAACACGGTGTCGCCGGCGATGTCCGGCAGTTCGGTCACACGGATGGAGCTGCCCACGGCGAACCGATCACGCTCCCCCGAGTCAAGCGCGATCTCCCCGGCCACCTGCGGCAGTCGGCCCTCCACGACCGCATAGGTGGAGACGGTCTCGGGCAGTGAGTGGATGCGCAGGCTGTGATCGCTGTCCGCGATCGTCACATCCTTGAAGTAGCCGAATTCAGCGTCCTTCACGCCGGCGGTTTCGCGGATGATCGCCTCGTCGTCGGCGGTCAGGCCGTAGTCGCTGATCACGGTGACGTCCGCGAGGTTATGCTCGCCGTAGAATGTGCGACCGGTGGACCGCATGTCGGGCGCGGTGGCGAACAGGCCCACGAGGGCGAACGACCCCAGAGTCATAAGGCTCACGATGGAGGCGAACCGCCCCTTGGACTTGGCGAGGGTGGCGCGGATGTCGCGCCACAGCATGCGCTTGCGAGGCTTGCGGGGCCTGCGAGACGTCATGGCGCTTACCATTCCAGGTCCTCGATGTCCATGGGATGCTCGTTGACTTCGATGGATTTAACTCGTGCGTCGTGCATGTGGATCACGCGGTCGGCGATGGGCGCGATGGCGGAGTTGTGAGTGACAATCACCACGGTGGCGCCCTTGACGCGGCTCTGGTCCTGCAGGATGCGCAGCACCTGCTTGCCGGTGTTGTAGTCGAGCGCGCCGGTCGGTTCGTCGCACAGAAGGATCTTGGGGTTCTTGGCCACGGCGCGTGCGATGGCGACGCGCTGCTGCTCACCACCGGAGAGCTGCGCCGGGAAGTTGTCGATGCGGTCCTTCAGCCCCACGTCCACGAGCGCCTGAACCGGGTCCTGCGCATCGCGCACGATTTCGGAGGCGAGTTCGACGTTCTCCTTCGCAGTGAGATTCGAGACAAGGTTGTAGAACTGAAATACGAACCCAATATCGGTGCGGCGATAGTCGGTCAGCTGCCGCGCGGTGTAGTTCGAGATGTCCTTGCCGTCGATGATCACCTGCCCCTCGCTGTTGGTATCCATGCCGCCCAAAATGTTGAGTACGGTCGATTTCCCTGCGCCGGACGAACCGAGGATGATTGCCAGTTCACCCTTCTCGATGCCGAAGCTCACGTCATTGTTGGCGACGATGACGGTGTCTCCCATGTGGTAGCGCTTGTAGCTATGAATCATTTCAATGTAGGCCATCGATACCACCTTCCTTTGAATGAACAACATGTTGATTTACTGCCATGATGATAAAGACGACGAAAAAGGCCTGTCAACGAACGATTCTCGACATTCTGTTCAAATTGAACAGTCTTGTATAATTCGTTCATAATGACATTAAATAAACAACATGTTGATAGAATTAGTTGCAGATTGCTATGATTCAGCAATAGCCGATCACACAGCTCAACTCATACTTGAGGGGAAGTCCATGGCATCCGCAACCGGCAAACGCAACACGAAAACCGAAGCCAAAATCAAGTCCGCATTCACTACATTGGTCAAGTCGAAAGGCTTCGAAGCGATGACCGTCAGCGATATCGCGCGCACCGCAGGCATCAATCGTGGCACGTTCTACATGCATTATGTTGACAAGTTCAACCTACGCCAACAACTCATCAACGACACCATTGACGATTTGACGCACATTCTCGTCGAACGAACTAACCCGAACGAACCAACAATCAGCCAATCCGGCAAATCAGTAGTTGACGTATTTCAATCTCAATCCATCGCCAAAGCATTGCAATATGTGAAAAACGACTACGCATTTTTCGACGCGATATCGCAATCCGGCAACGACATGTCTCTCTACGAGCGTTTCAAGGACGTGCTCAAGCGACTCATCATCACGCAGGCGAAACACCGGGATGCCGAACCACAAACCATCTACAACGGTATTCCGGCCGACTATGCGATGGAAATTCTTGTTTCCGCGGTCGCCTCCATCGTCTGGCTGTGGATTCGACGGGGATGCAAAGAATCCCCTGAGGAAATATGTCTCATCATCGAACGCAACAAAACCACTGCGCCGGCGGACATTCTGTGGTGACCGCACTTGCGCCCATCCATCACATCGCCAGCAACAGTTCCGCCAACGAATCAGACGCGATCCTTTGGCGGGCGCTCGGAGGCGCGCAAGCATGGACGGCCCTGCACCACCTCGACCTGAGCGGGCGGCGGCTCCCGGCCGGTGCGCTGCGCCTCGATCTGCCCATACAGCATACGGAAGGCCCGCTCCCCCATCTCATGGAAATTCTGGGTGTAGCTGGTGAGCGCCGGTTCCCACATGGCGTCGAAGCGCATATCGTCGAACCCGACCACGCTCACGTCATCCGGAATGCGCCGCCCTGCCTCGCGCAGCCCTTTCATCACCGCGATGGCGATCTCGTCGGTGGCGGCGAATATGGCGGTAACGTCCTTGCGCGCGCCAAGCGTCCGCCCGAGCGCGACCGCCGCGCCGAGGTCGCCGAAGGGCACCAGAATCGGCTCCGGAGCCTCGACTCCGCGCTCGGCAAGCGCATCACGCCAGCCGTTCGAGCGTGAGTTATCGCCGGTTTCACGGTCCCACGCGACATGGAAAATCTGCTCATGCCCCAGATCCAGCAGGTGCATCGTCATCCAGCGTCCGCCGTCGCGTTCGGCGTTAATCACCTGATAGTCGCCGTCGCCGAAGCCGCCTCCCACCACGACGGCCGGCACGTCCTTCGGCAGCCGCTTCAGCGCCTCGACACCGGCCCAGCCATACTCGTAGACGATGACGCCCGCCGGCCGCACGGACAGACCCATACGCACGCGCGCCTCGACCGACCCCATGTCCGACTCGTCCAGCGAAACAATGTTGAGCAGAAACCCGCGTTTGCGCGCCGCCGCTTCCACGCCATGGTTCGTGGCGGACGTGGAGAAGTCGTCCGGATTGGCGGCGAACACCACCACCGAGTCCATCTCACGGTTGGACAGTGCGCGTGCCGCCACGCTCGGCTCATAGCCGAGTTCCTTGATGGCCTCGGCGATGCGGCGCCGCTTGTCTTCGGTGACGTTGACCGTGCCGTTGAGATACCGCGAAACCGTCGGAGCGGAAACCCCGGCCAGACGTGCCACGTCCTTAATCACCGGCCGCGTGCGCCCCGCGTTCCTCGCCATGCCATCTCCCCCGTTTCCGTCGTACCGCATCCGCTCGTGTGGTCCGCTTCCACAATAGCGTCCCCGGCATATCCCAGTAATCCGTCTCGCAATTATCTGAATGATAGGCCCGCCGATGAGGGGATCTGTCAGCGACAGCTGACTGGGCATCCGCAGACGCTAACATCAAACCGGTTCGACACAACAATCACAAGAATGGCGGAATATGGCGCGAAACGCCGATGACCATGTGGTAACTTGCTGGCGCGTACAAGACGCGCTATTCTGAAACCGGTTTCAGAAAGAATGAAACCGAAAACAACAACTCAAAGCCACCCGGCTTTGACCAACGAAAGGAATGATTATGTCGTTCAAGGATTCCATGATTCGCGGTCTGGCGATGTACGGTGTGAGCTCCATGGCCCAGGCCGGTATGACCAACGCCAAGGTGATGCGTGACATCATCAACGACGTCGAGAAGAACGCCCGCTGAGCCCAGCCCCTAGCGGGCGCACGGGTCCGTCATCATCCGATGGACTCCCCGACCTATATGGTCATAACAGTAATCGATAATTCAACCATCGGCGGGAAGCCGGTATAACTGAATATCGGACAATGGCGTCCTCTCATTTCTTAGTATTTCTTAGCATTTCTTCGTGTTGAGATACCAGTAGCCCAACGCCACAAACAACGATCCGCCAAGGATGTTGCCCAACGTGGCCGCGGACAAGTTGTACGCGATGGCCCCTATGGTCAACGCACCCGCATCCGCCACGCCAGCACCGAATCCGAGCAGCTTCGCCGCCAGTCCCATAGGCAGGAAGAACATATTGGCCACGCAGTGTTCGAACCCCATCGCGACGAATCCCGCGATGGGCAGCAGGATGCCCAGCACCTTGTCGGACACCGAGCGCGCGGCGAATCCGATGCGCACCGCCAAGCAGACCAGCACATTGCACAGGATGCCACGCGCGAACAGTGTCCACCAGTCGGGCGTGACCTTCGCCACGGCCGTGGACACCGCAAGGTCTCCCACCGAGCCATCGGCAAGGCCCATGGTCCCGGCCGCTGCGACCAGCAGCACCAGCAACAGGGCGCCCGCCAGATTGCCGAACCAGACGATGATCCAGTTGCGCAGCATCTGACGAACCGTGACCTTGCGCGCGGCGAGATCGGAGACCATCAGCGAGTTGCCGGTGAACAGTTCGGCCCCGCAGCACAGCACGAGCACCAGTCCCATGCAGAAGGCGAGCCCGCCGACGAACCGCTTAGGCCCCCATGTCATCGCCGGGTCCGAGGTGACGATCAGGAAGAACAGCGCGCCGAAACCAATGAACGCGCCGGCGAACATAGCGGATACGAAGGCACGACGACCGGTGAGCCGGGTCTTGGCGACGCCG
Organism: Bifidobacterium sp. UTBIF-78; assembly: GCF_006408945.1. Taxonomy (NCBI): domain Bacteria; kingdom Bacillati; phylum Actinomycetota; class Actinomycetes; order Bifidobacteriales; family Bifidobacteriaceae; genus Bifidobacterium; species Bifidobacterium sp. UTBIF-78. Next base: position 64,627 of record NZ_JFAO01000003.1, on the reverse strand, counting down.
GCGTTTTCAACCGCCTCCTCGGTCTCGACCGGAGTGAGCGCGTTGATGCCGAGCTTCGATGTCGAAGGCGGCATCGAGGCTGCCACCTTCGGAGAAGATCCTTCGCGGTCCCGACGTTGTTCGTTCATGGCTGTAATGCTCCCTCGTCATGGCCGCGTATCGCACGTCACGGCCGCCAGCGTCCGATTCTACGGCAGTACATCGCCGCCTTCAAACGCATGGAATCCGGCTTCTCCCATCACACCGTCTCACATCGCACTGTGCTAAAGCCTACCGCTCCTCCTCCGGGTAGGTCATGCCCCACTGGCCGACGCGGATCTCGGTCATCATGGCCATCACGTCGCGCGTGTAGTCCAGATGCATGACCGCCGGATCGCCGGCGATGGCCGTCTCCATGTCCTCGACCTCATAGGCGAGCGCATCGGTGGTGCTGCCGGCCTCGATGGTCTCGGTGCGGCCGTCGTCCACCCATGTGATGGTGGCTCGTTCGCCGCGCGGGTAGTCGGTGACCTGCACGTAGGCCTTGTCGAACACGGCGAGCCCTCGCTTGGGTTGCTTGGCGTGCAGCGACAGCGTGACCGTGGCCATCTGGCCGTCCGGATTGGTCAGGAGGATGCCGGACTGCTCGTCCACGCCGGTGGGCGCGTACTTGACCTGCGAGAGGATTTGATCGGGCTTGGAGCTCATGAACCAGCGCACGAAGGAGAGCGCGTACACGCCGATGTCGAGCATGGCACCGCCCGCGAGGTTGCGGTTGAAGAAGCGGTTGGCCATGTCGTACTCCTTGTAGGAGCCGAAGTTCACCTGCAGGAGCTTCAGTTCGCCGAGCGCGCCGGAACCGATGAGTTCGTCGAGCTTCTTGTAGATCGGCATGTGATAGAGGGTCATGGCCTCAGCGAGCACCACATGATTGGCCTCGGCGAGCGCAATCGCCTTATCCAATTCGTCCGAATTGAGTGTGATGGACTTCTCGCACAGCACATGCTTGCCGGCGGCGAGCGCCTTGCGCAGGAATCCGATGTGCGTGTTGTGCGGTGTGGAGATGTAGATCACGTCCACCTGCGGATCGTCGAACACGTCGTTGAGGTCGTCGTAGACCTTGCCGATGCCGTACCGTTCGGCGAATGCGACCGCCTTGTCGTGCGTGCGGTTAGCCACCGCGTACAGTTTGCGGCCGCGGCTTTCCAACGCCTGCTCGAGCTGGTTGGCGATGACGCCGGTTCCCAATGTCGCCCAGTTGAGTTCACGCATATCCGTCTCCACGATCGGCTCCTTTCCGTTGACGGTCCATGTCCGGTTCTGATCATCCGTTACGTTGTCCAACAATGATTCTGCCATATGCGCCGGCGGCACTCGGCGATGGCAGGCAACTCATGTCTAGACGCCAATAAGGTCGAAGAGCCGCTCGATGACGGCGTCGTTGAGCAGTCGGCCCTCGCGGGTGGGGATGATGCGGGCGTCATCGGCGGCGTCGGCCGAATCACCGGAATCAATAGCAATCAGCCCTTCGTCGATCAACGGCCGCAACTGGTCCACGGTGATGGGATGCAGCATCGGCGACGGCTCTCCCGCTGGTTTCGCGGCGTTGATATCCACAATCTCTCGGTTGATGCGGCCGAGGTCGAGGCCGTCACGGATGCGCAGTCCCAGCATGATGAGCTCCTCAAGGTTCTCGGCCGGGGTGATCGTCTCGCTGCCGCCCCATGGCATGCGACCCTCGTTGAGTGCAGTGCCCCACATGCGCGGATGCGCGATGTCCCAGGCACGCAGACCGTGACGGTCGAGCCCTGCGCCCACGCGGTCAGGGGATTCCGCTGTCGTCGGGATGCGAAGACGATCCGATGCGACGGAGATGGAATTGGACACCGCGTTGTAGTGCGAATGCGCGCCGGGTCCAAGTCCGGCCCAATCAACGTTGCGCCAGTAGCCCAGGTTGTGCCGGCTCTCATAACCCGGACGGGCCCAGTTCGAGACCTCGTACCAGGTGAGACCGGCGGCGGCGAACAGATCGTCGGCGATTTCGTACTTGGCGGCCTCGTCGTCGTCATCGGGCTTGGGCAGCGTACCGGCGGCGATCTGACGGCCCATCTTGGTGGTGGGTTCAACCGTGAGCGCGTAGGCGGAGATGTGGTTCACGCCAAGATTGATGGCGGTTTCGACCGAGGTGCGCCAGTCGTCGAGGCTCTCCCCCGGCGCGCCGTAGATGAGGTCCACGCTGGAACGCAGCCCGAACCTGTTCGCGGCGCGCACGCCGGCCTCCACGTTGGCGGGCGTGTGCGTGCGGTCGAGGGTCTTGAGCACATGCGGCACAGCGGATTGCATGCCGAAGGAGACGCGCGTGAAGCCGCCCTCGGCAAGCTTGCCGATGTAATACTCGTTGACAGTGTCCGGATTGGCCTCGGTGGTGATTTCGGCATCGGGCTCGAGACCCCAGATGCGCCGGATCGCGTCGAGCATGGCCACCAGGTCGTCCGCCGAGAGGATGGTTGGCGTGCCGCCACCGAAGAACACGGTCGACGCCGGAGGCTCCTCGATGCCGTGGTCGAGCTGCCACTGCCGGGTCAGTTCCATCTCGCGGATGACCATGTTGGCGTAATTGCCGCGCGAGGCGCCGGCGCCCATGTCCACAGCCGTATAGGTATTGAAATCGCAATACCCACAACGACGCAGACAGAACGGCACGTGGATATAGACCTCGAACATCAGCCTTCGGTCTTCTGCGCGGCGCGGATCTTGTCCTTGGTGTCGCGGTCGTTGGAATCATCGCCGGTGGACAGGGCGGCGATGAACGCCTCCTGCGGCACCTCCACATGACCGAGCATCTTCATGCGCTTCTTGCCGGCCTTCTGCTTCTCGAGCAGCTTGCGCTTACGGGTGATGTCGCCGCCGTAGCACTTGGCGAGCACGTCCTTGCGCAGGGCGCGGATGTTCTCGCGTGCGATGATGCGCGAGCCGATCGCGGCCTGAATCGGAATCTCGAACTGCTGACGGGGAATGAGCTCGCGCAGCTTCTTGGTCATCATCACACCGTAGCTGTACGCCTTGTCGCGATGCACGATGGCGCTGAAGGCATCCACCTTCTCGCCCTGGATGAGGATGTCCACCTTGACCAGATCGGCGGACTGCTCGCCGTCCTCGTGGTAGTCGAGCGAGGCGTAGCCCTTGGTGCGGGACTTGAGCTGGTCGAAGAAGTCGAACACGATCTCGGCCAGTGGAATGCGGTAGTGCATCTCCACACGGTCGGTGGAGATGTACTCCATGGTGCCCATCTGGCCGCGGTGGTCCTGGCACAGGTCCATGACCGAGCCGATGAACTCCTTGGGCGTGATGATGTCCGCGGCCACCATCGGCTCGACGATCTTCTTGATCTTGCCGTCCGGGAACTCGCTCGGGTTGGTCACATGGTGCTGGCTGCCGTCCTCGGCGGTCACGTCGTAGGTGACGTTCGGGGCGGTCTGGATGAGGTCCAGGCCGAACTCGCGAGACAGTCGCTCGTTGACGATCTCCATGTGCAGCAATCCCAGGAAGCCGCAGCGGAAGCCGAAGCCCAGCGCCACGGACGTCTCCGGCGTATAGATGAGCGCGGCGTCGTTGAGCTTCAACTTGTCGAGCGCGTCACGCAGTTCGGGGAACTGGGCGTTGTCGATCGGGAACAGGCCGGCGTACACCATCGGTTTGGGATCGCGATAGCCGGGCAACGGTTTGGTGGCGGGGCGGACGGCCGAGGTCAGCGTGTCGCCCACCTTCGACTGGCTCACGTCCTTCGCGCCGGTGATGATGTAGCCGACCTCGCCGGCGCCGAGCGCCTTGGTGGCGGTCATGTCGGGGCTGATCACGCCGATCTCGATGGGGTCGTGGCTCATGCCGATGCCCATCATGTGGACCTTCTCGCGGGCATGCAGCTCGCCGTCCTCCATACGGATGTACGTGACGATGCCGCGGTAGGAGTCGTAGACGGAGTCGAAGATGAGCGCGCGGGCGGGCGCGACCGGATCGCCGTGCGGCGCGGGCACCTCGAGCACGATGCGGTCGAGCAGCTCCGCCACGCCTTCGCCGGTTTTGCCGGAGACGCGCAGCACGTCGCCCGGCTCGCATCCGATCAGTCCGGCGATCTCCTCGGCGTGCTTGTCCGGCTCGGCGCTCGGCAGATCGATCTTGTTGAGCACCGGGATGATGGTCAGGTCGTGGTCGATGGCCATGTACAGGTTGGACAGCGTCTGGGCCTCGATGCCCTGCGTAGCGTCCACGAGCAGCACCGCACCCTCACAGGCGGCCAGCGCGCGCGAGACCTCGTAGGTGAAATCCACATGGCCGGGGGTGTCGATCATGCCAAGCGTGTATTCGGTGCCGTCGAACGTCCATGGCACGCGCACGGCCTGCGACTTGATGGTGATGCCGCGCTCCTGCTCGATGTCCATGCGGTCGAGGAACCGGTCACGCATCTCGCGCTCGGGCACGATGCCACTCAACTGCAGGATGCGGTCGGCCACGGTGGACTTGCCGTGATCGATGTGCGCGATGATGCAGAAGTTGCGGATCAGCGACTGATCGGTGGAACCCGGCTGATTGTGTTGAACGACCAACGACATTCCTCCTCTTGGAATTACTCAAACTCGTCCTATTCTAGCCGAGGGACTGTATGCGGCGTGGCTCGGTGCGGGTTTTTCCGGGGCCGGTGCTATACTCACATTTTTGTATGTCCTTGTAATACACATCGTTTGGAGTAAACGTGGCAAACATTAAGTCGCAGAAGAAGCGCGTGCTCACCAATGAGAAGGCGCACCTTCGCAACGTGGCTGTGAAGTCCGGCCTGAAGACCGCCATCCGCGCCACCCGCGAAGCCATCGCCGCCGGTGACAAGGCTGCCGCCGAGGCCGCCTACAAGGTCGCCGCCCGCAAGCTGGACAAGGCTGCCGGCGCCGGCGTGATTCACAAGAACCAGGCCGCCAACCGCAAGTCCGGTCTGGCCGTCGCGATCAACACTCTGTGAGCATCATCGCGTAAGCGCTGACCTGACGTTGCACAACCGTCAAGGTTTCAGAAAATCCCGCAAGCCGTTTGGTTTGCGGGATTTCTGTTATGGTGCTTGCGTTTGGCTTGTCATGTTGCCATGTGCCATGTTTCGGCGTGATGCTCCGGGATGCCAAGTCGGATGAGGCCCCGGGATTCCCGGGCGATGTTTCGATGCAACCGATGCTCCCGATGCAACTGATGCATCCGATGCGCCCGCACAAATCGTCAGCCACCTGCCACCATGGCGCGCGCCACCGGCATCATGGGTCGAGCCACTGTAGGACCACCACCGACGCGCTGCGTCATCGACGGCGGCGACCGTGCCCCTCAACGGCTTCGTCATCCTCGTTGTCGTCATCCTCATCCTCCCCCACATGCGGGTGGATGACCGGACGGCGCAGGTACCGTCCCTCCCCCGCAAGATAGACATGGTGACGCTGCATGGCACCGGGCATGGTGACGTTGAATCCGACCGACAGCAGACGGATGGCCACCACGATGATGACGATGAGCACATCCAAGATCATTTCCGAACGCATGTCGAACCACCCGTAGCGCACCCCGCGCCATACGAGCACGGTCAGGATGCAGCCGATGAACGAGGGCACGGCGTACAGATGCTTGTCGCGGATGATCATCGGGACATCGCCGATGAAGATGTCTCGGATGAGTCCACCGGCCAGGGCGGTGAACATGCCGAGGAAGACGGCCGTCATGCCCGACATGCCGAACGACAAGGCCTTCGCCGTGCCGTTGACGGCGAACAGGCCCAGACCGAGCGCGTCGATGATGGTCATCGTCCATTTGAGCTTCGCGATCTCCGGATGCGCGACCACCACGACCACTCCGGAGAACAATGTGGTGAGCACATAGCCTTTGTCGGTGATGCCGACCGGGGGCAACGCGCCGAGCATCACGTCGCGGAACAGACCGCCGCCCAACGCGGTCAGCCAGCCGCACAGCATGATCGAGAAGATGTCATACCCCTTGCGGATGGCGGAGAGCCCGCCCGACAGGCCCCAACACAGGATGGCGAGGTATTCGATGCCCACGAACACCACATTGTTCTCCAACGCCACCTGCTGCATGAGTTCACACTCCTCCCGCATCTCTCGCATCGCTTCGGTTCGTTCCGGTTCACGCCGGTCCGCGCCGATCCGACCGTGTTCGCCTTCGCTCGCCTTGCCCGGCACTAACGCCGTACCCGAGCCTACCCCAACCTCGCCTGATTGAGCACCGCGACGCCACGCCGGGTAGCGCCGGGTCTCGTCGGGAGCTATGCATGGTCATCCTAAGAGTGACCAAAACCGACCGGATGTACGGTTGTCGCCATCCCGGCAATCCATGGCCGGATAGCCTGTGGCCGGATAACGACTCTCGCCTATCAACGACACTGCCATTACACGCATTGCTGCAGACGAAGGTACAGGCCAAACCGGCGTTCCTCATCTTGCTCGGCTGCTGGATTCGATATCAGCGACGCGCGATTCGACATCGCGTAGACGATTGCGCAACGCGGCCTCGATATCGATCCCATCGATTCGAGCTTTGCGCACGATGCCGAGAATCGCATTGGCATATGCATCAGCCTTTTCGCGCTCAGCAGTCGCGTCGCCGTTCAGCGTGGATTGTTCCGCTTTCTGGGATCGCCCTGCCGCATGTCGTTCGTCATCGCGTTGGCCCTTGCTCAAGGGCATCTCATCGAAGGCCTTGAACAGTTCATCGGCATTGGGCGACTTGGAGATGCGGGAGACGACTTTGGCCGCACGGGGCAACGCACCTTGCGATTGGGAGATGCCCTCCAGGACGGAAGTACGATGCTTTTCCTGCTGTTTCATCTTTTCCCATAGCGCCAGAACGGCTTCCGGGGATTCCTGTTGCAGGGATGCGTTCCCGTCTTTGGCGTTTCCGCCGTTATCTGCCGAGTCGGCGGTATTGGTGGTATCGGGAGTATTGTCAGTATCGGTGGTATCAGGTGCTGAATCGAGGTCGATACCGGTATCGGCCGCGAAGACATGCGGATGACGGGTGATGAGTTTGTTCACCAGACGGTCGGCGACCTCGTCGATATCAAAGGGATCCTCAGCATCCGACTCGCAGACCCGTGCTTGGAACACGGACTGCAGCAACACGTCGCCCAGCTCTTCGCGCATATTGGCACGGTCATGAGTCTCAACCGCATCGACATACTCATACGTCTCCTCAAGCAGATTCTTGAGCAGCGACTCGTTCGTCTGCTTGCCGTCCCACGGGCAACCGCCCGGCGAATACAGCACATCCACCACGGCTTTGACCCGGTCCAGCGCGGTTGCCGCCTCCATCACCGGCTTCAATTTCGAGCAATGCTCGAACCCGTCCGGCAAACGGTATTGTGTACGGCATCGCGGATCGCGGTTTGCCTGCATTGCGTCAACGCCGGAATCGTTCATCATCAGACCTCATCTCATTCAGCGAAGATTGTTCTCTCCTTACCATCTATAGCGTAATCAGGTGGGTCTGATGTCCGAGCCCGGGGAAATAGCTTTGTGCCTTGTGCTTTGACGGGAGGCGGCCGGTAGCTTCAATCAGGTGATTTCATCCGTGAGGGGCGAGAGGTATTCGTGTAATAGTGCTCCTAGTGTGATTAGCGTGCCCCCGCAGCCCAAAATCACACGAAAACGGCCTGCGGGGGCACACCCCCATTCTGGCCGGAATTGCACTATTCGACGACAATGGCGGAATCATGCGGTTTTCAATCCTGAGCTGTGTGCCCCCGTAGCCGAAAAACACCTATATGACAGCTGCGGGGGCACAGGCCGTGCCCCCGCAAGCAAAATCATGGCAAGAATCACCTGCGGGGGCATAATTCCGTGCCACGCAAACCCAAAAACAGTGCAATACGCGGTGCGGGGGCACAGTTTCAGGGCTCATGTAATGACATATGCCCGCCTCGCCCGTTAACTGGCCTTAATTCAATCAATCAGAGGCGGGAGCTCCTGATGCCATCGACGGGAAGGCTCCTCCATGACGGCTTTCGACATGTCGAAATACTCCATCACGTCTCATCGTCATCGAACTTGCGGCTGATGTCAGTCGCCAGGTGAAACTCCCAATGCCCGTGTAATTGCCTCCCGGATTGTCTAGCACATGCGGCCTGTATGCCTCGGGAAGCTCATCATTCTCATGCAACACGAAGAGGGCGCCATCCAGATCATCGCATAATTCGGAATACGTACCGGCCTGACCATGCATAATCGGTGTCGAAACGCGAAATCGAACTTGATGACATGGCTCACCGCGCACGCTCTCTAAGCCCGCGCAAATGCCCACATATCTCGTCTTCCGTCCGGCATTCCACAGCATCGTCCGGAATCAATCCGAGTTCCTTGGCCTCTGCCTCCACCATCACACTGCTCGTCTCCTCAGTAGGCAACAGTCTCACACCCTCGTACCGGCGAGGCCGGAACGGGAACCCGTTGTCCACCAATGACTGTCGCAGGAACATATTCACCGCAGTACTCAGGCTCACTCCCATGGATTCGTAGAGCGCGGCGGCACGCGCCTTCACATCATCATCAACACTGGCGACCAGCTTGCCCATAACCCACCTCCAGTTAGTACACTAAAAGGTACCAAATATACACCAAAATGGCACCTAATGATACTATTCCAACACCCTCATATTCCAGTCCAGCGTTTCATCTGCAAGCATCTCCCTGTCACGAACCTGATTATGCAGCTGCGTCCGATAACCGCAGGCATAATCCGGCTCTTCACACTTCGCTGAAACAGGTTTCATACACTTTGCTGAAATATGCGAGACCCCTTGGAATCCGAATGATTCCAAGGGGTCTCAATACCGCAATCAGAAGGCGCTTATCAGCACACCTTCCACATCCAGTTGTGCGGGTCCTCGATTTCGCCGAGCTGGATACCGAGCAGCTCATCACGCAGGGCGCAGGTGAGCTCGCCGGAACCGCCGTCGGCGACGGTCACATCGAACTTCTCGGACTTGAAACGACCAATCGGGGTGATGATGGCTGCGGTACCGCAGGCGAACACCTCGGTGACCTCGCCGGACTTGATGTCGTCGAGCAGCTGATCGATGGCGATCATGGTCTCGACCACGTCGTGGCCCTTGTCCTGCAGCAGCTGAATCAGGGAGCGACGGGTGACGCCCGGCAGAATGTTGCCGGTCAGGGACGGGGTCTCCACATGGCCATCCTTGTGCACGGCCATCATGTTCATGCCGCCAAGCTCCTCAAGGTAGGTCTTGGTGGCGGCGTCCACGAAGCAGACCTGCTGGCAGCCGTTCTCGATGCCCTTGTACTCGCCGAGCAGGGAGGCGGCGTAGTTGCCGCCGCACTTGGCGAAACCAGTGCCGCCAGGACCGGTGCGGAACCACTTGTCCTCAACCCAGATGCTCACCGGCTTGACGCCGCCCGGGAAGTACGGGCCGGACGGGGACGCGATCACGCAATAGTCGACCTCCTGCGGGGCGCGCACGCCGAGGAACGGTTCGGAAGCGAACATGAACGGACGCATGTACAGCGTGTACTCACGACGGGACGGTACCCAGTTGGCGTCGCGCTTGACCAGCGCGGCCACGGAACCGAGGAAGTCGTCAATCGGCAGCTCCGGCAGGTACAGACGCTTGGCGGAGTTCTGGAAACGCTCGGCGTTCGCGTCCGGGCGGAACAGCCAGGTGGAGCCATCGGCGTGACGGTAGGCCTTCAGACCCTCGAAGCACTCCTGGGCGTAGTGCAGCACGGAGGCGCCCGGGTCCATCTTGAGCGGCGCGTACGGCTCGACGCGACGGTCGGACCAGCCCTCGCCCTTGGTCCAGGTCATGTGGGTCATGTTGTCGGAGAACACCTGACCGAAGGCCGGCTTGTCGATGAGGGACTGACGCTTCTCATCGGACGCGGGGTTGTCGTTCGGCAGTACGGTGAACGGTTCGGTGAGCTTGTCGAGCGCAGCCGGATCGTGGTGCGTGTTTTCAGTCATTGCTTAACTACTTCTTCTTGCATGCGACGGCGGGCCGCCGCGATTGGGGAATGGTGCTTCGCGCTTGTGGCGCAAGCTCTGGTGTCTACTGTGTCACACCCGCAGACCCTGCGGTAGGGAGCGTTCACATGGTGAAAGGCGAAGTGGAATCAGAAGCCGGGAACTCAGAACCATGAACCGGGACACCAGAAGCCGCAAAGCCAGGACGCGAATGCGAAAGCCCGCGCCGTTCGCACGGTTCGCGGGCTTTCGAATTGCAATGCGCAGGTTACGGCCGATTCAGCGCCCTGCCGATGCTACGCGGCTCGGCGATCAGGCCGAGCGGCCGATCACTTGGCGTCGGCAGCCGGAGCGGCAGCGGCCGGGGCAGCGGCGTCGGCAGCCGGAGCGGTGGTCTCGGCGGTGGTCTCGGTGGCGTCCTCAGGCACCTCGACGGAGACGACGGACTCCTCCGGATCCTCGATGTCGAGCTCGACGCCCTCGGGCAGGACGACATCCTTGGCGAAGACCTTGGTGCCGTCGGTCAGGCCGTCCACGTTCACGACGATCTTCTCGGGCAGGTTGGTGACGTCGGCGCGCACCTTGAGCTCCTGGATGTCGACGAACGCCACGGCGGCGCCCTTCGGGGTACCCTCGACGAACACCGGCACCTCGACGTCGATCTTCTCGCCGGCCTTCACCTCGAGGAAGTCGATGTGCTCGATGATGCGCTTGACCGGGTTACGCTGCACGTCCTTGACGACGGCCATCTTGGACTCGTCGCCGTAGGCGATGGTGAACAGGGCGTTGGTGTGACGCAGGGCCAGGGTGGTCTCGCGCATCGGCAGGGTCACGAAGGCCGGCTGCTCGCCACCGGCGTAGATGGTGGCCGGAATCTTGTTGGCCACGCGCAGACGGCGGGCCACGCCCTTGCCGAACTCAGTACGGGCTTCGCCTTCAAGCTTGACAGTGTTTGCCATGTTGGCACTCCTTGTTTAGTAGGTGTTACTTGTCGTTCTGTCTGTTTGACGCCACGACGCGCCGCAGAACGCACCCAAGGAGGTGAATCACACGCCGAGTCGATAACGGAAGACGCGGACCCTTGCGGGACTGTATCTTCCCTCGCCAAAGCAACACGCTTTGGCTCGGTACCAAGGTCGCATGGTCAACCATGCTCCCCTCGCCTACAGGCAATCCACCGGATTGCCCGTTTAACGGCTCGGCCTTACCAAAGCAACACGCTTTGGCTCGGTACCAGGTCGCGCGGTAAACCGCACTCCCCTCGCCTACAGGCAATCCACCGAATTGCTCGTTTAACGGCTCGGCCTTGCCAAAGCAACAGCAATCAAGTATACACGGGCCGCAGACATCGACGACTACAATGGATGGGGATGCGGGATCGCGCGTGGCGTCCCGCGAGAGGGAATCGAGGCCGCAATGCAGCGCATCACCAGAAACATCCTCATCGGAATGGGAGCAGGCGCGGCCGCACTCGCCGCCGGGACCTTCGCCATGGCGGATTTCATGTTCCATTTGTCGCTGGATACGCGCTACTCACACCTCATGGAGCGGTTGATGTCCGGCGGCGAGACCGCGCGGTACCTCGAAACCCCGCACCGCGACGCCAAGGAGGAGGCCGAGGCATCGCGGTGGTTCGAGGAGGCCAAACAGCCGGTGACCGTGACCAGCGAGGACGGGCTGAAGCTGCACGGCTGGCTCTTCGATGCGGACAATGCCTCCCCCACGCCGCACCTGTACGCGATCTGCATGCACGGATACACCGGTCAGCCATCGGAAATGGCGAAATACGCGCATCGGTTCGCGCGGCTCGGATTCACCGTGCTGGTCCCGGCCCAGCGCGCCCATGAGCTGAGCGAGGGACGTTACGTGGGCATGGGATGGCTGGAACGGCGCGATCTGATGTGCTGGGTCCGGTTGGTGACGGACGCCGACCCCGAGGCCCGTATTCTGCTCGACGGCATATCGATGGGTGCCGCAACCGTCATGATGACGCTCGGCGAGCCCGATCTGCCGCGCAATGTGACGGCCGCCATCGAGGATTGCGGCTATTCGTCCGTATGGGATCAGTTCCTGTTCAACGCGAAGGGCATGTATCATCTGCCCCGCCGCTGGCTCGCATTGCCGGTGGTGGCGTGCATGAGCGCCATCTGCAAGCATGTGGCCGGCTACGGTTTCCGCGAGGCATCCAGCGTGGCCTCGCTGCGTCGCACCACGATACCGGTGTTGTTCATCCACGGCGGCGCCGATACCTTCGTGGACCCGGCGTTTCTGGACCGTAACATCGCGGCTTGCGCTAGCATCGACCGCGAGCGTCTGCTCGTACCGGGAGCCAGCCACGCCCTGAGCGCCAGCACCGATCCGGTGCGCTACTGGAAGCGGGTCACCGGCTTCGTCACGCGCGTGTTCGGGTTGTAAGGGCTGCAAGGCCGTTTTCGGAACATGCACGAACAGCAGGTATATAGAATATATCGAATGCGCGGGTATGAGGAGCACAGGTGCGAAAGGGACCGTAACAGAGACTCAGTCACCGAACCCGTGTCGGCGCGTTACGGCTGGTACAGCTGGGGCCCGGCACCGTTGTTCAACGGGGATGGCCTGCCGGCCGCGCCGTTCCAGTCGCGGGTCTGAACAACCAGGATGGCGTCGTAACGCCAACCTTGAACCCGGCATGGCGCCTCGCCTATAGGAGCCGCCGACAGGATCGCCACGATTGGCAAAAACGAAAGGGGCTCCCCATCGCACTGCATGTGTGCTTTGGGGAGCCCCTATTCTATGGATTATGGATTGCGGCAATCAGGCCAGCAGTTCCTTGACGGCGGCGATGACGGCCTGCAGGCTCTTCTTCGCGTCGCCGAACAGCATCTGCGTGTTGTCCTCGAAGTAGAGCTCGTTCTGGATGCCGGCGTAGCCCATGCCGCGGCCGCGCTTCATGACAACCACGTTCTGCGCCTTGTCCACATCGAGAATCGGCATGCCGGAGACCGGGGTGCCGGGGCGGCGTGCGGCCGGGTTGGTCACGTCGTTCGCGCCGACGACCAGGACCACGTTGGCCTGCGGGAACTGCGGGTTGATCTCCTCGAGGTCCACCAGCTCCTCGTAGGGCACGTTGGCCTCGGCGAGCAGCACGTTCATGTGGCCCGGCATACGGCCGGCCACCGGGTGGATGGCGTAGGAGACCTCGACGCCGTGGGCCTTGAGCAGCTCGCCCAGATCGGCGAGCTCGCGCTGGGCCTGCGCCTGTGCCAGACCGAAGCCCGGCACGAAGATGACCTTCTGCGCGTAGACGAGCTGGACGGCCAGATCGTCGGGCGTGGTCTCCTTCATCGTGCCCTCCGGGCCGTCGCCGGCCGCCGCGGCACCCGAACCACCGCCGAAGCCGCCGGCGAGGACGGACAGCAGCGGACGGTTCATGGCCTGGGCCATGAGGATGGACAGCGTCACGCCGGCCGAGCCGACGAGCGCGCCGGCCACGATCAGGGCCACGTTGTCGATGGCGAGACCGGACATGGCCACGGCCGTACCGGTGCAGGCGTTGAGCACGGAGATGACGACGGGCATGTCGGCGCCGCCGATCGGGATGACGAAGACCAGACCGTAGGCGAGGGCGAACACGGTGGTCAGAATCGACCACAGGAGTCGCTGCTCGGGCTGGACGCACAGCATGACCAACGCGGCGATGGACAGCACGGCGAACAGCACGTTCCACACGCCCTTGCCGGGCAGGGCGAGCTTCTTGACCCACTTGATGCCCTGCAGCTTACCGGCCGCGATAAGCGAACCGGTGAACGTCACGGAGCCGATGAGGATGCCGAGGCCAGCAGTGATGAGCACCACGATGTCCGGGGTGCCCTCCTTGGTGAGGATGTCGTTCAAAGCCACAAGCGCGGCCGCGCCGCCACCCACCGTGTTGAACACGGAGACGAGCTGCGGCATGTCGGTCATCTTGACCTTCTTGGCGGAGACCACGCCGGCCACTGCGCCGATCAGGATGCCGAAGACCAGCACCACCACGGCCACGATGTTGATGAATCCCTTGGCGAACAGCACGATGAAGGCCATGAGCACGGCCACGACCATGCCGAACGCGGAAATCTGGTTGCCCTTGCGTGCGGTCTTCGGGGAGTTCATGAAGTGCAGGCCGACCACGAACAGGACGGCCGAGAACAGATAGACGAACCACGCGACGATGTCGATGGTTCCCACGGTTGCGGAGCTCATTACTTCGACTCCCCCTTCTTCTCGTTCTTGCTGGACTTGAACATCTCCAGCATGCGGTCGGTCACCACGTAGCCGCCGACCACGTTCATCGTGCCGAGCACTGCGGCCAGGAAGATGAACACATAGGCGAGCGGGCTGTTGGCCTCGGCGGCCACGATGACCACGCCGACGATGACAATGCCGTGGATGGAGTTGGCGCCGGACATGAGCGGCGTGTGCAGGGTGGCGGGCACCTTGCCGATGACCTCGATGCCGATGAGCAGCGCGAGGACGAAGAGGGTGATGGAAACGACGAGAGTAGGCATGATGATTCCTTTCCCTACTTTCCGGCCGGTGCGGCCGGCGCTGCCGATTCGTCCGACGCGGGCTGCGCGGCGGCACGGCCGGCGACCACCAGCGCGTCGTCCAGCTCTTCGGTCAGGTCCTGGCTGAGTTTGCCGTCGCGGATGAAGTGCACGAGGATGTCCGCCACGTTGCGGGCGAGCAGGTTGGATGCGGTGGTGGCCACGCCGGACGCGAGATACGGGGCGCCGATGATCTTGACGCCGCCGTCGGTGACCTGTTCGCCGATCACGGAGCCCTCGACGTTGCCGCCAAGCTCGGAGGCGGCGCAGTCCACGATCACCGCACCGCGCTTGAGGCCCTTGACGCCGGCCGCAGTAAGCAGCACCGGCGGCTTGCGGCCGGGCACCTTGGCGGTCGTGATGATGATGTCGAATCCGGCGGCCTTCTCGTCCACCGCGGCCTGCTGGGCGGCCTGCTCCTCGGCCGAAAGCGCACGGGCATAACCGCCCTCGCCCTGGCCGGCGGAGAAGTCGAGTCCCAGATCGAGGAACTTGGCGCCGAGGGACTCCACCTCGCCCTTGGAGGCGGGGCGCACATCATAGGCGGTGACGACCGCGCCGAGACGACGCAGCGTGCCGATGGCCTGCAGACCCGCGATGCCGGCGCCGAGCACCAGCGCCTTGGCCGGGCGGATGGTGCCCGCGGCCGTGGTCATCATCGGCAGGAACGATCCGTACGCGTCGGCCGCGGCGATGGCGGCCTTGTATCCCATCACCGAATTCTGGGAGGTCATCTCGTCCATGGACTGGGCGCTGGAGAGCTTGCGGGGCAGCTTCTCGATGCCCACACCCACCAGACCGGCCTTCTCGAGCGCGGCGACATAATCGGCGTCGGTGAAGGAGCCGAGCATACCAATCACCCACTGGCCGGGCCTGAGCGCGGCCACGGTGGTGGCGGACGGACGGTCCACGAAGCCGAGCGCATCGGCGCCGGCAAGCACCTCGTCGCGGCCGGTCACCTTCGCACCGGCCTTCTCGTAATCCTCATCGGTGTACTCGGCGGCCATGCCGGCACCCGATTCCATCAGGCAGGAGACTCCGCTCCTCTTCAGCCGTGTGACGATATCCGGCGTCAGCGCGACGCGGGATTCCGTCTCCGACGTCTCGTTGAGGACGCCGAACACCACGGTGGCTTCTTGGTTATTCGCCATGAGAGCCCTTTCTTCAGTATTTTCAATGGACATGGTTATCCGGTTGGACATAACTATCCACAGTCAAGTGTAGCCAAAAGGTGAAGAAACGCCGCGAACGCCCCGCAGAATATGGACGCCGGCGAAAGACCGGACCGCACGGACGCAGCATCGGCTAAAGCTATTCGACAGTCCTGCCGCAAATGCCGAAAACCCATATCCACGTAGGGTTTCCTACGGTTGCGTAAGGTGACGAGTTCGTCATCGGCGATTACACTTGACCCTTTGAGAAGTGTTCGTCCCATGCCGCGGCGGGGCGACGTCGCAAGGTTCTACAGGAGCAAAGTTGTCGGTTATCAATTCCTTCACGCAACACACCATCAACCTCACCCGAAAGGCGCTGAGGCTGGGGTCCGACTTCGTCCACCCGGTGCACGACGACACGCCGGACGAGCCCGATTACCTGTCCAACGCCGATGTGCCGACCGAGTCCGACATCGCACTCCCCCACAGCGACGATTGGGACGACGGTCACCTGACCGTCACCGACATCGACCCGGCCACCGGCCTGCTCACCACCTCCACCGAAGGCAATCCGCCTCTGGACGAGGGCACCTCCATCTACGACCTGTACGCCGACCGCGCGCGCCGCATGGGCGACGAGCCGCTGTACACCTACAAGTCCGGCAACGACTGGGTCACCGTGACCGCCAACGAGTTCCTGGCCGACGTGCGCGCGGTGGCCAAGGGCCTGCTGCACTATGGCCTCAAGAAGGGCGACGGCGTGGCGTTCATGTGCCGCACGTCCTACGAATGGGATCTCACCGACGCGGCCGTCATGGCATGCGGCGGCGTGCTGGCCACGATCTACGACACCGATTCGGCCGAGCAGATCCGCAACATCGTCAACAACTCCGACGCCCGCCTGCTCATCGTGCAGGACACCGCCATGCGCGACAAGGCGGACGGCGCGGTCGAGGAATGCCCCTCGCTCGAGAACATCGTGTGCATCGAGACCGGCGGCCTCGACGAGATCAAGGCATACGGCACCAGCGTGTCGGACGAGGAGCTGGACGAGCGCATCGATTCGGTCAAGAAGACCGACCTGTGCTCCATCGTGTACACCTCCGGCTCCACCGCCGCGCCGAAGGGCGTGGAGATGACCCACGAGCACTACTGCCAGACCGCGCTGAACCTGCCGGATTACATGCCTGACCTGCTTCACGACAAAAGGAACACCATCCTCCTGTTCCTGCCGCAGGCCCACTCCTTCGCCCGTGCCATCAACTACATCGTGGTGGCCTCGGATATCCACATCTACATCGCCACCGGCATCAAGACGCTGATCGGCGACCTTCAGGTGGCCAAGCCGTCCATCATGATCGTGGTGCCGCGCGTGCTGGAGAAGGTGTACAACGCAGCCTCGCAGAAGGCCGGACATGGCCCCAGGGGCGTGGTGTTCGCCTCCGCCGTGGTGACCGCGCAGAACTACATGAAGGAGATCTCCGCCAATGGCAAGGCCGGTGTGCTGACGAGCACCAAGCGCGCGGCGTTCGACCCGATCGTCTACTCCTCGTTGCGCGATGTGCTGGGTGGCCGCGCCAAGTGGTTCGTCACCGGTGGCGCACCGCTGGACCCGGATCTGCTGGCTTTCTTCCGCGGCGCCGGCGTACCGGTCTACGAGGGCTACGGCCTGACCGAGACCACCGCCCCGTGCGCGTTCAACCCGCCCACCACGCCGTTCCACGCCGGTTCCGTGGGCATCGCCTTCCCCGGTTTCTCGCTGCGCATCGCCGAGGACGGCGAGATCCAGGTCAAGGGCCGCGCCGTCTTCCCGCGCTATCACAAGAACGACGAGGCCACCGAGGTCTCCTTCACCGAGGACGGCTGGTACGCCACCGGCGATCTGGGACGCATCGACAACGACGGCTTCCTGTACATCACCGGTCGCAAGAAGGACCTCATCATTACCGCCGGCGGCAAGAACGTCTCCCCCGGCCCGATCGAGGAGGTCATCCAGCGTTGCGAGATCGTCTCGCAGGCGCTGGTGCTCGGCGACAAGCGCCCGTTCATCTCCGCACTCATCACGCTGGACGAGGAGTCGCTGCGCCCGTGGCTGGCCGCGAAGGGTCTGGACGAGAACATGCCGATGGAGGACGCCGCCCAGAACGCGGCCGTCCGCGCCGAGGTGCAGAAGTGGGTCGATCAGGCCAACGAGGGCGTCTCCCGCGCCGAGTCGGTGCGCAAGTTCATCATCCTGCCCGAGGATTTCACGCAGGAGAACGGCCTCATGACCGCCTCCATGAAGGTGATTCGCCCGAAGGTGATCAAGCGTTACACCACCCTCCTCAACACCCAGATGTACACCGCCCGCAAGAAGTAAACTGCCCCCTCTCTCCGTCCACTCGGCTCCCCTCTCCGAGGGGAGCAACCAAACAAAATCAGTCCATATTGGTTCCCCTCCTCGAGGGGATCAACTGAAAAGCAGACTGCGAGAGTGAACCTAACAGGGCCAGCATAGCCTCCCATCGTATAAAGGCTCCCCTTTCCGAGGGGAGCCTTTATACGGTTAGAATCCTAGGCGGTCTAGTTTCTTGGGGTCGGACTGCCAGCCTTTGGCGACCTTGACGTGGAGATCGAGGCGGGCCTTCTGGCCGACGATGCGGTTGACCGGAGTGCGCAGCTTCTTCTTGACGTAAGTGAGGTTCGAGGCGCCCTTGCCGATGATGATAGGTTTCTGCGAGTCGCGCTCCACATAGATCGACACGTTGACCTGTGCCTTGCCGTCGTAGGCGGCGCCGGTCTCGTTGTCCTCCGGGTAGTCGATGGAATCCACGACCACCGCGAGGGAGTGCGGCAGCTCGTCGTCCAACGTCTCCAGGAACGCACCGCGGATGAGCTCGGCGATGGTGTCCTCTGGACGCTCCTCGCTGATCTGGTCGTCCGGATACATCTGCGGGCCTTCGGGCGTGTTCTCGATGAGCACCTTCCTGACCTCGTCCAGATTGTCATGCTCCAGGGCGCTCACCGGCACGATGTCGGAGAAGTTGGCGAAGTCGTTGATCTCGATGAGCTTGTTGATGAGCTGCTGGCGACCGAGCTCGTCGATCTTGGTCACGATGGCGATCAGCGGAATCTTCCACACGAACGTGCCATCCTCGCGCTTGGTGGCGAAGTCGGCACGCAGACGGGACAGGATGCGCTTGTCGCCGGGGCCGATCTCCTGATCGGCCGGCAGGAGGAAGGCCACGACGTCCACATCGGACAGGGACTCCTCCACCACATCGTTGAGCCGCTGGCCGAGCAGGGTGCGCGGACGGTGGATACCGGGCGTGTCCACGAGTACCAGCTGCGCGTGCTCGGTGGTCAGAATGCCGCGGATGGCCTTACGGGTGGTCTCCGGGCGGGAGGAGGCGATGGCGATCTGCTTGCCGATCAGCGCGTTGATCAAGGTGGACTTGCCCACGTTCGGGCGCCCCACCACGGCCACGAAGCCCGAACGGTAGGGCACATCGTCCTTCGCAGGTTCGGTCAGGGCCGAATCGTCAGAATCGTCGTCATCGGCAGCCTCGTCGGCGACATGGGATTCCGTCGCTCCCTCAGAAGCGCCGACCTCGATCTCCGTCTCGTCCGGCTCCCCCGCGGCTTCCACCGTCAAATCAACCGCGTCCACCGTGACCTCAGTTTCGGCGCGCTCTTCTTCCTGATGATCCTGCTGATCGCTCATCTCACTCCTTATCGGCGTTGCGTTCGTCATCGGCTACCTGTTCGCCGGCATGCTCATAGGTCTTGCCATCTTCCTCGCCGCCCTCGACGTGGGCCGGCTCGACCACGATGGTGGACACCTTCTTGCGGCGTCCGGCCGAATCGACGGCGGTGAGCCTCAGTCCGCGCGTCACGGCCGACGCGCCCACGATCGGCACGCGCCCGAGCACCTTGGTCAGCAGGCCGTACACCGTGTCCACATCGTCCTCGTCGATGTCAATCTCGAAGATCTCCTCCAGATCGGCGATCGGCGTACGGGCCGGCATCCGCCACTTGTTCTCGCCGATCTTCTCGGGTTCGGTGCGCTGGGTGCGGTCGTGCTCATCCTCCAGCTCGCCGACAATCTGCTCAATGGTGTCCTCGATGGTCACCATGCCGGCGATGCCGCCGTATTCGTCGACCACCACGGCCACATGCTGGCGGGACCGCTGCATTTCGTGGAACAGGTCGTCCACCGGCTTGGATTCGGGCACCAGCAACGGCTGGCGCACGATGGAATCGACCGAACGGTCCAGCGCGGCCGGGTTAAAGGCGGTGGCGCGCACGGCGTCCTTGAGGTAGGCCACGCCGATGAGGTCGTCCACGTCCTCGCCGATGACCGGGACGCGCGAGAAGCCGGAGCGGGAGAACAGCTTCAGCGCCGAGGCGAGTTTCGTGTCGCGCTCCATGCAGATCATGTCGGTGCGCGGCACCATAATCTCGCGGGTCAACGTGTCGGACAGCGTGAGCACGTTGCGCAGCATCTCGGAGACCTCGGGATCGAAGTCGTTGGATTCCACCAGACGGTCGATGGCGGCCTTGCCCTGTTCGAGCTGAATCTTGTCCAGCTCCTCGTCGTCGGACAGGTCGGTGTTCTTGCCGCGCTTGCCCGACGCCTTACCACCGGTCTTGTCGGAGCCGATGCGGGTGAACGGCGTGATCTTCACGGCGATGGAGACCACGCGCGAATGGGCGAGCATGATGTCCACCGGCTTGGCCATGCCGGCGGTGCGAGGCCGGACCAACACGGACACCACTGCCACGATGATCGCGAACACGAATCCCGCCAGCAGCTGCACCCAGAGCTCGGCACCCCACAACGCCGCGATGGATGCCACCAGGACGCCGTCAAGCACGTTGCAGGCGATGCGGAAGAACGCACAGCTGCCTGCCGTGGCGTACCGATCGGAGATCAACCGCTGCACGCGGTGGATCCTGTCGATCTTCTTCATCTTGAGGAATTGGCTGGCCTCGCTGTCGGTCTGCACCTCGAGGATGAGGTTGTTGAGGCTCGCGCGCGTCACGCGGGCCACGGCGCCCTCCGAGGCGGCCATGGTCAGCGAGAACCAGACGAACAGGGCCGCCACAAGCACGAGCAGCACGGTGATGGCGATGAGGGTGGTACTGGAATACTCCATATGGTTCGATGTCCTTGCGGGTGGTATTGGTGATTCGGTGGCGGTCGGGCTGGGCCTTAGGCCTGCTTGGCGTTGAGGTCGCGTCCCGTGCCGTGCGCGGCGTCGTAGAGGGCCAGCGCGTCGGGCGTGCCGGCGGGCAGCGTGGCCTGGACTCCGGCGTCGTGGCGCAGTGCGAAGAAGGTGAGCAGCAGCTGGCGTTGCAGTCCGAACATCTGACGTTCCTGCTCGGGCGTCACATGGTCGTAGCCGAGCAGATGGAGGATGCCGTGGATGGTCAGCAGCAGCATCTCCTGCATAGCGCTGTGTCCGGCGGCCGCGGCCTGCTGGGCGGCGACCCACGGGCAG
This sequence comes from Bifidobacterium sp. UTBIF-78, assembly GCF_006408945.1. Lineage (NCBI taxonomy): Bacteria > Bacillati > Actinomycetota > Actinomycetes > Bifidobacteriales > Bifidobacteriaceae > Bifidobacterium > Bifidobacterium sp. UTBIF-78. The sequence continues at coordinate 43,429 of NZ_JFAO01000003.1, read as the reverse complement.
ATCACGATGTCGCCCAGCACGCCTTCCATGACGGTTTTGCCGTCGCCCGGCCTCAGCTCGTCCATCGGGAAGCTCATCACGTCGGTGGGGCCTTCGAGGTTCATCCAACGCATGTGCAGTTCGGCGATGGGATCGGGATCCACGAACATGATGGTCAGGTCGGACTGGGTGCTCACACGCATCTGGTCCATCACCCAGACGCCCAAATCGGAGAAGACCTTCGGGTCGATGACCCACTGGGTCTCATTGGTCACGTCAACGCTCATCGGTTGCCTCGTTTCGTGTGATCGGGGTCGGTTCGGTGTTGTGCTCGGGTTCGGTTTCGGGCGCCCGGCGACGGTGGCCCCTGCGGCCGATGTCGCGATGGTCACCGGCGATGGCGGCGTGCCGGTCGTAGGCGGCCACGATCTTGCCCACCAGCTGGTGACGGACCACGTCCTCGGTGTTGAGGTGGATGAAGGAGATGCCCTCGATCTCGCCAAGGATCTGTTCGATGGTGGCCAGACCCGAACGGGGCACGGCCAGATCGACCTGCGAGATATCGCCGGTGATCACCATTTTGGTGTTGAATCCGAGACGGGTGAGGAACATCTTCATCTGCTGCTCGGTGGTGTTCTGCGCCTCATCGAGGATCACGAAGGCGTCGTTGAGCGTACGTCCGCGCATGTAGGCGAGCGGCGCCACCTCGATGGTGTTGTCGTCCATGAGCCGCCTGAGCTGGTCGGTGCCGAGCATGTCGCCCAGCGCGTCGTACAGCGGGCGCAGGTACGGGTCCACCTTGTCGGTCAGCGTGCCGGGCAGGAAGCCCAGGTTCTCGCCGGCCTCCACGGCCGGGCGGGTCAGGATGATGCGCCGGATCTGCTTGTCCTGGAAGGCGCGCACGGCCTTGGCCACGGCGAGATAGGTCTTGCCGGTGCCGGCCGGGCCGATGCCGAAGGTGATGGTGTGGGATTCGATGGCGTTGACGTAGGCGACCTGCCCGGCCGTCTTCGCGCGCACAGGTACGCCGGCGGCGAACGTGATGACGCCGGGAACCGACGGCTTGCGATAGGTCACGTCATGGGCCGACTGCGTACGGACGGCACGGGACCTGGCATGCGGTTCGAGGGCGACCGAAGCGGACTGGACGAAGCGGTCATGCGCCGGACCGTGGCCCGGATGCTCCTGCCGCACGCTGTTCCTCAGCACGTTCTGGTCGAGCATGCGACGCACGGTGTCGGCGTCCATCGGGGCGGTGTACGCGGCCTGGATGATCGTATCGATCAGGTCTTCGGCCTGCGCGGCCTGCGCTTCGGTCTGCTTGGATCGGGAAACGATCGCCACCCGATTGCCGCGCACGATGATGGTGAGTTCCGGGAAGGCGCGTTCCACCTCACGGATGACCTCGTCCACCGGGCCGAGCACGGCCACGGGATCGAGTTGCGGCGGGATGGTGATGGTACGTGTAGTCGTTGCCACGAAAGCGTCCCGCTCCTCGCTACTCGTCCAGCTTCTCGCCGGTCAGCACATGGGCGTGCACATGGAACACGGTCTGTCCAGCGTCGAGACCGGTGTTGAACACCAGACGGTACGCGCCGTGGAAGGAGTCATCGGCGATGTGCTGGGCGACGGAGACGATGTGGGCCAGCTCGGCGGGGTCCTTGGCGGCGAGCTCCGCCGCGTTGGCGTAGTGCTCCTTGGGCACCACCAGGACGTGGACCTTGGCCTTGGGATTGATGTCCTTGAAGGCATACGTGGTGTCGTCCTCATAGACCTTGCTGCTGGGGATCTGCCCTGCGATGATCTTGCAGAACAGGCAATCGTCGGATGCGCTCATCATGCTCCTTGGTTCTTGATATCGGACTATGGAACAGCTTAGCGCGGGGGCGTTACTCAGCGCCCGCGCCACTCACATCGATTCGTGATCATCCGCACACGACGTTCGCACACATCGTTCGCCCACGACCTGCGCGAACATCATCGGCACCCTTCGGCACCGCCATCCGCAGGACGGACGGCGGCCGGGGACCCGCTACTCGTAGCGGCCCAGCGTGCGGGACAGCAGCGAGAGCGCCACCGGACCGGCGGTCGCAGCGCGCAGGATGTTGCGGCCGAGCACGCAGCTGACGGCTCCCGCGGCGGTGAAGTCCGCCACCTCCTGCTCGCTGATGCCGCCCTCGGGGCCGACGACCACGCTGACCGTGCGCGGGCGGCCGTCCTCGAGCGTGCGGTCGACGAGACGGCCCACCTTCTCCTCCACGCCGGCCCATGTGTCGGTGGCGTCCTGATGGAGCACCACCACCAGATCACCATGCACACAGGCCCTGCGGCATATGGCCACGATCTGCTTGCTGGAGACGCACTCCCCCAGTTCCGGACGGAACGCACGGCGGGACTGCTCGGTGGCGGCGTCCAGCACGGCACCCCACTTCTTGTCGGTGCGGCCGGCCTTCCATTTGGCGATGGACCGGTCCGCCTGCCAGGGGACCACCTCGTCCACGCCGATCTGCGTGGCCATATCGATGGCCTGCTCGTCGTGGCCGGTCTTGGCCAATGCCTGGATCAGGGCGAGACGGGTCTGCGGCGCGGGCTCGCGGCCCACTTCGATCACCTCGGCCAGACCGGCCTCGGGATCGGCCATGACCGCGCGAATACGCAGGCCGCGGCCGTCGGACAACTGGAGGCTGTCCCCGGCCTTGAGACGCATGGCCTGCACGGCATGACGCTTGATATGGGCGGGCAGGGTGAGCTTCCATCCGGTGTGGAGTTCGTCGCTGTTCACCGGCACGTCGTCGACCTGCGGGTCGAAGAGGAAAAGGGCATCAGTCATGCTCACAAATCTACACGGATAAACGCGACACGCCGTACGCGACCCCTCGATTTGCGCTTCCGTGAATCACTGCTAAAGTATCAACTCGTTGTCCACACGACACCTGCCCGGGTGGCGGAATGGTAGACGCGCTAGCTTGAGGTGCTAGTGCCTATTTTATACAGGCGTACGGGTTCAAGTCCCGTCTCGGGCACAGACAAAACCCCTTGCATTGCAAGGGGTTTTTGCATATCACGATCGAGTACGGTACGGCGGTCGGTGGTGCGGCATGCAGCGCATCACGCGCCGCCGACCATCAGCCACCAAGTTCATATCCCCCATACCCCCCGCGAAAGGCCACCATGCAGCGCATCACGCTTGACTCCGTTGACGACCCGCGTGTAGAGGCATACGTGAATCTCACGGAAATGCAGTTGCGCAACCGTCTGGAGCCGGCCAAGGGCATGTTCATCGCCGAATCGCCCAAGGTAATCGACCGGGCGCTGACGGCCGGGCGGGAGCCGCTGTCGCTGTTGGTCGAGGAACCGTGGCTGGACGGCATGGCCGATACCTTCGCCTTCATCGACGCGCACTGGGGGCCGGACGTGCCGGTGTATGTGGCCTCCCCCGAGCAGCTCAAGCGGCTGACCGGCTATCGCCTGCACCGGGGCGCCCTGTGCGCGATGCGACGTTGGCAATTGCCGTCCGTGGCCGAGGTGTGCCGCGACGCCCGCCGCGTGGCGGTGATGGAGAACATCGTGGACCACACCAACGTGGGCGCGCTCATGCGTTCGGCCGCGGCCCTCGATGTGGACGCCGTGCTGGTCACACCCTCCTGCGGCGACCCGCTGTATCGACGCGCCGCCCGCGTGTCGATGGGCACGGTGTTCCAAGTGCCGTGGACCCGCATCACCGGACTCAACGAGGACGGCACCGAGGACCGTCACTACTGGCCCTTCAAAGGCATCGACGAGCTCAAATCACTGGGCTTCACCACGGTGGCCATGGCGCTTGAGGACGATTCGATCTCGCTGGACGAGCTGACGCGCCGCTTGCACCTGCCTTCCGACGACGCCGAGCACATCGGCAAGCTGGCGCTGATCTTCGGCACCGAAGGCGACGGCCTGTCACGGCACACCATCGCCCGCGCCGATCTGACGGTCAAGATTCCGATGAGTCATGGCGTCGACTCGCTCAACGTCGCCGCGTCCAGCGCCGTCGCCTTCTACGCCACACGCTGATCTTGTGCGTATGTTGCACACCGACGTTGCGCTGATACCTCACTGATACCTCACTGACCCACACTGACACCGCGTGCGTTCGCCGCCGAACGTCGCTCGACGCGCCGGCAAACGACGCGACGCGCCGAGCGGCGACGGCGTGCCGCCACATTATTCATTGCGAGTTCACGCCACGCGGGGGCGAAAGCCTTGCATGTTCGTTTTTTTCTGCAATTATTAACTATGTCAACCAAATGCAAGGAAGCGTTTGGCCCAGCAGTGCGGTGTCGAAAGACGCTCAGTAACAAGAGAGGACAGTTACGATGGCCAAGAATCCCAAGATTCTGTCAATTGTGCTTGCAGGCGGCGAGGGGACGCGCCTGATGCCTTTAACCCGCGATCGCGCGAAACCCGCCGTCCCCTTCGGTGGCGTGTATCGACTCATCGATTTCCCGTTGAGCAACCTGGTCAACTCCGGGTACCGTCAGGTCGTGGTGCTCACCCAGTACAAGTCTCACTCGCTTGACCGTCACATCTCCCAGGTGTGGCGTTTCTCGCCGTTGCTGGGCTCGTACGTCTCCCCTGTGCCGGCGCAGCAGCGACTCGGCAAGCACTGGTACCTCGGTTCCGCTGACGCCATCTACCAGACCATCAACATCATCGAGGACGTGCAGCCCGACATCGTGGTGATCGTGGGCGCAGACCACGTCTACCGCATGGACTTCGAACAGATGGTCCAGCAGCACATCGAGTCCGGCGCCGAATTCACGGTGGCCGGCATCCGCCAGCCCATCGAGCAGTCCAAGCAGTTCGGCGTGATCCAGGTCGATCCGGAGCACCCGAACATGATCAAGAACTTCCAGGAGAAGCCCGCCACCACCACCGGACTGCCGGACAATCCGAACCAGATCCTGGCCTCCATGGGCAACTACGTGGCCAACACCAAGGCCCTGTTCGAGGCGCTGGCCCTCGACGAGAAGGCCGCGGACACCAAGCACGACATGGGCGGCGACATCGCCCCCTACTTCGCCTCCCGCAACGAGGCCGGCGTCTACGACTTCAACTCCAACGAGATTCCGGGCTCCACGGCCACCGATCACGCCTACTGGCGCGATGTGGGTACCATCAAGCAGTTCTACGATGCGCACATGGACCTCATCGCCTACGTGCCGGAGTTCAACCTGTACAACCAGGACTGGCCGATCTACACGATGTCCGGCAACCTGCCGCCGGCCAAGTTCGTGCACGCCGGACGTGACCGTCTGGGCCACGCCACGGACTCCATCGTCTCCCCCGGCGTGATCGTCTCGGGCGGCGAGGTGCACCACTCCGTGCTCTCCCCGAACGTGCGCATCCACTCCTGGGCGCAGATCGTCGATTCCGTGCTGTTCGACGGCGTGGTCATCAACCGTCGTGCCCGCGTGTACAAGGCGATTCTCGATAAGAACGTGGTGCTCACCGAGAACTCCACGGTCGGCATCGACACCGAACACGATTTGGCCCGCGGCTTCACCGTCACGCCGGACGGCATCACCGTGGTGCCGAAGAACACCATCGTCGACGACTGATACGACTGAACACGGCGATTAGGTAAAACGCACATGCCCCGCGATTGATTCGCGGGGCATGTGCGTTTGCCGTGTATTTGGGGCGGCGGAACGACGGCGCTTCGACGAGCCTATCCGCCCGTCTCGCCCACCGTCGTCAGTACGTCGGGAAGTTGTCGAAATTGAAGCCCAAGGCGGCGAGCTGGTCACGGCCTTCGGGCGTGATGCGGTCCATCGTCCAGCGCGAGTTCCACGTCCAGTCGATGCGGAACTCCTCCACCAGCCCGGCCAGCGTGGAGGCGCATTCGTCCTCGATGAGGTCGGTGAGCGGGCAGGCCGGCGTGGTCAGCGTCATCGTGATGATGGCGCGGCCGAGTTCGTCGATTTCAATGCCATAGACCAGACCCAAATCGATCACGTCGATGCCCAGCTCCGGGTCGATGACCTGATGCAGTGCCTCGCGCACGTCCTCGGCGGTGGCGCGGCCGATGTCGTCCACGGCCTTGAGCGGAATCTGATCGTCGCCGGTGCCGGAATCGTCATGGCATCCGCAGGCGCCCTGATGGTTGCCGCATCCGCACGCATCGCCACCGTGCGCGTCCTGCGCAGCGTCGCCGGACGGCTCCACCGGATGCCCGTTCGGGAAGCCCTTGGCCAATGCCGGATTCATCATCACACGGCGGGCGGCCTCTTCGTCCTGCAGCACGTCGTTGACGGCGTCGAAGATGGACGACTTGGGTTCTGGAACCAGATTGTTGTCGGTCATTGTGTTTACCTCAGTTCTTTGCGGCCAACGCCTTGGCGATGGAATCCTTGAGCCCTTCCCAGCCTAGCAGGGCGCACTTGATGCGCATCGGGTATTTCGACACGCCTTGGAACACGACGGCGTCGCCGAGCTCGTCCTCCAGCGCCTCGTCGTTCAGGCCGGCGCCGCGCGACTCCATGAGCCGGTGGAACGCCTCCTCCAGATGCATGGCCTCGTCCACGGTCTTGCCGTCCACCAGATCGACCATCACGGACAGGCTGGCCTGCGAGATGGAGCAGCCGTGGCCGTCCCAGACCAGACGCTTGATGGTGTGCGGCTCGTCGTCGGACACCTCCACATGGATGGTGGCCTCGTCACCGCAGGTGGGGTTGAACTGGTGCGACTCCCCCGGCGTGCAGTACTCGTGGCTGGCACGCACGGTGGTGTCGGCGGCGTCCGGACCGGGCGCTCCCGCGGATTGCTCCACGGCGGCATCGGGAGCGAAGGACTCCCTGCCGTGCGGATGCTTGGCGGCCTCGAGGATCACCTCCTGGTACATCTGCTCCAGTTCGTCGCCGCTCATGCCGAAATCACTCATACCTCTATTGTTCCTTATTCCACTCCAAAGAACTTGCGGATGCCCTTGGCGGCCTCCACCAACGCCTGTGCGTCCTCCACCGAATTGTATACGCCGGAGGAGGCGCGGTTGGACGCGTACAGGCCGAAGTGGCGATGCACCGGCTGCGCGCAATGGTGGCCGACGCGGATGGCGATGCCCTGCGCGTCGATGAACTGGCCGACATCGTGCGGGTGCACGCCCTTGACGTCGAAGGCCACGGTGCCGATGCGGTCCACGTTCTCACGCGGTCCCAGAATGCGGATGCCGTCGATGTCGCCGAGCTTGAGCAGTTCGGCGGCGATGGTCCGCTCGTGGGCCTCGATGTTCTCGAGTCCGATGTTCATCATCCATTCTGCGGCGACCCCAGCGGCCACCACCTGCGCCACCGGCTGGGTGCCGGCCTCGAAACGGGCCGGCGGTTCCATGTACTGCGCCTCATGGTCCATATAGGCCAGCTCCACCATCGATCCGCCGAAGTTGGCCGGCGGCAACGCCTCGAGCAGCTCGCGCTTGCCGTAGAGGAAGCCCACGCCGGTCGGACCGTACATCTTGTGGGCGCTCCATGCGGCGAAGTCCACGTCCAGCGCATGGAAATCGACCTTGAGGTGAGGCACGGACTGGCAGGCATCCAGGATGAACACGGCGCCGACCGCATGCGCGCGCCTGATGATCGGGGCGATGTCCGTGATGGCGCCCGTGGTGTTGCCCACATGGGTCACGGCCACGACCTTGGTGCGTTCGGTGATGACCTCGTCAAGGTTGTCCGTGCGCACACGGCCGTCCTCGGTCAGGTCGATCCACTTGAACGTGGCGCCGGTGCGGTAGGCCAGCTCCTGGAACGGCAACAGTACGGAATGGTGCTCGGCGCGCGAGACGACGATCTCGTCGCCGGGCTTCAGGGCGAAGCGCTTGGCGGCCTCTCCCCCACGGCCGAGGCTCGCGTTGCCGAACGCGGTGGCCAGCAGGTTCAGGCCCGCCGTGGCGCCACCGGTGACGACGATCTCCTCGTTCCCTTCCTCGGCGTTGGCACCGACCAGCTTGGCCACCTTGGCGCGCGCCTCCTCGAAGGCCACCGTGGAACGGGCCGCCAGCTCATGGGCGCCGCGATGCACGCCGGCGTTAATCGTACGGTAGAAGTCGGCTTCGGCGTCGATCACCGCATTCGGCTTCTGCGAGGTGGCCGCGGAATCGAGGTACACCAGCGGATGACCGTGAATCTCCTGATCCAAAATCGGGAATTGCGCCCGAATCGCTGCAAAATCAACCATGTTTCCCCTTCATTTGCTGTGGTTATAGGTTATCCACGCTTCCGATGATCTGTGCTGAACCGTTCCCTGTATGTGACGGTGGATTGGTGTGGTGCGTGTTGTCCGACACACTCAAGGCCGTTCGGCCCCGCTCCGGCGTGTGCTCGCGGAGCTTAGCACACGCCTGCGCTGCTTACGGTCGGCCAACATGCACCACACCAATCCCCTTTTCCACGCGCCGGCTCTGACCAACGTAACGATGCTACCGGAAGTGAAGCGTGGGTTGGGATATGCCGTTCACGACCGTAGGCTTGGCCGAGCGGCCTTGAGCGTGTCGTGAACGGCATATCCCAACCCACGCGCCGACGCTGGAACCAAAGCGTTCCACACTCCACCGGCACGGAAGATGCGGACAGGCTCAGGCCAGCGCGGATTCGGAGTCGGCGCCTTCGGGCAGGTAGGCGTCGTAGCCGTTCTCCTCGAGTTCATCGGCGAGCTCCGGGCCGCCGGTCTTGACGAAGTGGCCGTCCGCGAACACATGCACGATGTCCGGCTTGATGTACTTGAGGATGCGCGTGTAATGCGTGACCATGAGGATGCCGAACTGGTTGGCCTCCTTGGCGCGGTTCACGCCCTCGGAGACGATGCGCAGGGCGTCCACGTCAAGGCCGGAATCGGTCTCGTCGAGGATGGCGAACTTCGGCTTCAGCAGTTCGAGCTGCAGCACCTCGGCGCGCTTCTTCTCACCGCCGGAGAAGCCCTCGTTCACGGAACGGGTGGCGAACTTCGGGTCCATCTTAAGGCGCTTCATCGCCTCGGACAGCTCCTTGGTCCACTGGCGCACGCCCGGCGCCTCGCCGTCGATCTCGGTCTTGGCGGTGCGCAGGAAGTTGGTCATGGACACGCCCGGCACCTCGACCGGGTACTGCATGGCCAGGAACAGGCCGGCCTTGGCGCGCTCGTCCGGGGTCATCTTGAGGATGTCCTGACCGTCGAGCAGGGCCTCGCCGGAGTCGACCACGTACTTGGGGTGGCCGGCGAGCGTGTAGGCGAGCGTGGACTTGCCGGAGCCGTTGGGGCCCATGATGGCGTGGGTCTCACCGGAGTGGACGGTCAGGCTCGCGCCCTTGAGGATCTGCTTGATGCCTTCCTTGGTCTCGACGTGGACGTGGAGATCCTTGATTTCGAGTGTTGACATGTGTGTGCTCCTAAAATGTCTTGTGCTTGGCTGCCGCTGGCCTTGGCCTGTTATGCCTGACCGTCGGCTTACTTGTCTTCGAGGACCTGCGTCATGGCGGCGCTTTCGCCACGGGCCAGACGACGGTCGATCACGTCCATGAGGTGCTGCGAGATGGCGGGGATGCCGATCTCCTCGACGAGTTCGCCGAAGAAGCCGCGCACCACGAGCTTGCGGGCGTCGGTTTCGGGGATGCCGCGGGATTCGAGGTAGAACAGCTCCTCATCGTCGAAACGGCCCACCGAGGAGGCGTGGCCGGCTCCGATGATGTTGCCGTTCTCGATCTCCAGATTCGGCTCGGAATCGGCGATGGCACCCGGCGTGAGCACCAGGTTGCGGTTGAGCTCATAGGAGTCGGTGCCGGGGGCGGTGGGCTGGATGAGTGCGTTGCCCACCCAGGTGGAGTGCGCTCCCTTGCCGTCGAGCGCGCCCTTGTAGACCACGCGGGACTTGCAGTCGGGGTGGTTGTGCACCACCATCGTGCGGTGTTCGATGTGCTCGCCGGGGTCCACGAAGTAGATGCCGAGCATGTTGAGGTCGCCCTGTTCGCCGCCGAAGTCCTGATCCATGCGGATGCGTACGATGTCGCCGCTCAGGGTCACCACGGAGTGACGCAGGGATGCGCCTTCGCCCACATGGATGCGATGGTTGGCCACATGCTTGGCGGTCTTCGCCCACTCCTGGATGAACGTGGCGGAGACGTGCGAGTCCTTGCCGGTGGTGATCTCCACGCCTTCGGCCAGACGGGCGTCGCCTTCGTGCTCGACCACGACGTCCGCATGGCACTTGTCGGCCGCGGCGATCACCAGATGGAAGGCGTCGAGGTCCGGGCCTTCGCCGTGCACCTTGACCAGCACCGGCTGGGCGATCTCGCCGCTCAGCTCGATGACGGTGGCGGTGGTGCCGGAGTTCCATTCGACCGCCGAAACGCGGTCGTTCGGCTTGGAGACGGTGCCGGAGGGGGCCTCGCCCAGCTCGGTCTGGTAGAGCTTGACGCCTTCGACGAGCGGGCCGCCGCCGATCATCGACACTTCGATTTTGGTCTCGCCGGACGGCTTGAACACCTCGAAGAACTCGCTGATGCGCTCGATCGGCGTGTATCGCCATTCGTCCTGCTTGCGGTCGGGCGCCGGGAAGTCCGCCACGTCGAACGAGCGGGCGGCGTGGTCCACCGAGGAGGGCATGGTCGCCGGAATGGCGTACGGATCGTTCGGGTCCGCGACCGGGATAGCGATTTCCTTGACGTTCTGGACGTTCTGCTGTTGTTCCTGAGTCATCGGAATCAGCCCACCGATCCTTCCATCTGCAGTTCCACAAGTCTGTTGAGTTCGAGCGCGTATTCCATCGGCAGCTCGCGGCTGATCGGCTCGACGAAGCCGCGCACGATCATGCCCATGGCCTCCTCCTCCTTGAGGCCACGGCTCATCAGGTAGAAGAGCTGGTCCTCGGAGACCTTGGAGACGGTGGCCTCGTGGGCCATCGAGACGTCATCCTCACGCACGTCCACATGCGGGTACGTGTCGGAGCGGGAGAAGTCGTCCACCAGCAATGCGTCGCACACGGTGGAGTTGGACGAGCCCTCGGCGCCCTTGACGATCTTGACCAGTCCGCGGTAGGCGGAACGGCCGCCGCCACGCGAGATGGACTTCGCCACGATGGTGGAGCTGGTGTGCGGGGCCAGATGAATCATCTTGGCGCCGGTGTCCTGGTACTGGCCCTTGCCGGCGAAGCCAAGGGACATGGTGGACGCCTTGGCGTACGGCTCGGCGAGGATGCAGGCCGGGTACTTCATCGTGGCCTTGGAGCCGATGTTGCCGTCCACCCATTCCATCGTGCCGCCTTCGCGCACATAGGCTCGCTGGGTGACGAGGTTGTAGACGTTGTTCGACCAGTTCTGCACGGTGGTGTAGCGCACGCGGGCATGCTTCTCAACGATGATCTCGACGATGGCGGCATGCAGCGAGTCCTCGGACCAGATCGGGGCGGTGCAGCCTTCGACGTAGTGCACGTAGGAGCCTTCGTCGGCGATGATCAGGGTGCGCTCGAACTGGCCCATGGCCGGCGTGTTGATGCGGAAGTAGGCCTGCAGCGGGATGTCCACATGCACGCCCTTAGGCACGTACACGAACGAGCCTCCGGACCATGCGGCGGTGTTCAGGGCACCGAACTTGTTGTCCTCGGGCGGCACCACGGTGCCGAAGTACTTCCTCACCAGATCGGGGTACTCACGCACGGCGGTGTCCGTGTCCACGAAGATCACGCCCTGCTTCTTCAGGTCCTCGCGGATGGAGTTGTAGATCACCTCGGACTCGTACTGGGCGGCCACGCCGGAGACCAGACGCTTCTTCTCGGCCTCCGGGATGCCCAGACGGTCATAGGTGGAGCGGATGTCGTCGGGCAGTTCGTCCCAGCTCTTGGCCTGCTTCTCGATCGGCTTGACGTAGTACTTGAAGTTCTCCGCGTTGAAGCCCGAGAGGTCGACGCCCCAGTTCGGCATCGGCTTGTCGAGGAATGCCTTGAAGCCGCGCAGACGCATGTCGAGCATCCACTGCGGTTCGCCCTTGTCCGCGCTGATGGCGCGCACGACGTTCTCGTCGATGCCTCGCTTGGCCGCCTCGCCGGCCGCGTCGGAGTCATGCCAGCCATAGCTGTAGTCGCCGAACTGGCTGATGATCTCGTCGTCCTGCCTGATCTTCTCCTCGTTGACGCGGGAACGATCGGCCACGTACTGGCTCATCTCCACGTCAGCGGCGGCGTTTGGCGCTGTGTTTTCGGTCACCATCCTGCCTTCCATCTTGTATCGCTCATAGTCCTAGGTAAACCTAACAGAACCCATGGGGAAACACTACCAACCGCAACGAATAATGGCTGTGTGTTTCATTACAGGCATACGCCGCCGACGGTTCGGATGCAAGGGCTGATTCGGAACCGCTTCGCTATTCGCAGCGACTCCGAATCACCGCCGCGCCACATCGCCGAACGGCATATGGCACCGCGCCGCAAAGGGTCGCCTAGCGAGCGTCCCGAACAGCAAAGAACAAAAAAGTGGGACCCACCTTGCAGCAGGTCCCACAGTAATCGGACTAGTCGGCCGAGTCAGACGCAGCATCGACAGCACAACACCACATGCGGCCACGCATTACGCGTCTCACCCTCACCCATCCCAGACGTCGTCAGGCCTGGACGTGCACGCTGGTGCCGTCGAGGCACCAGTTGTAGAACCATTCGGCCACGTCCCAGCCGATGCCCACGCAGCCGTGGGAGGTGTTGGCGTTCATCGCACCGATCTGCGCGTCGGTCATCGGCGAGACGATGCGGTGGATGGCGCATCCGGAACGCGAGAAGTAGTTCACGAAGCCGACGTCCTTGACGTCCCACTGGGACTGGGAGCCGTCCGAAAGCGTCAGATTGCCGCTCATATCCTGCGACGGGTACTTGAGCCAGATAGTGAAGTCGCCGGTCGGCGTGCACAGATCGCCCATGCAGGTGCCGACTCCGCGCACGGTGCCTTCGCCAGCGGACATGTTCATCGCCTTGACCAGCTGGTCGTCCTCATAGGCGTACACCTTGCCGTCCGAAAGGTCCACGACCACATGGCGCTTGACGGTCTTGTCCTTCATCGGGTCGACCTTGCCTTCGACCGTGACCGAGCTCTGGCCCTTCTCCATGGCCTGAATCACGCTGGCGCCGATGTTGGTGTCCGCGCCGTCGGCGATGGTGACGCCGTCATGCCCCTGCGAAATCGTCTGCAGCACCGTGCCGTTGTTGTTGACCACGGTCTCCCGGTCCTCACGGCCCGTCTTGAGGTTCGACTTGATGGACTCGTCGTAGTACTTCTGCAGCTTGGCGGCGTCGAAGACGACGTATCCGTCACGCCACTGATTGTCCTTGAGCTTGGAGTTGTCGTTCGCGTCGATGGTCATCGCGGCGGCCAGAGCCTTGGCGTCGATGGAGGCGACGTCATGGTCGGAGACCTTGATGGTCACCGGCTTGGCCACGTACTTGTCCAGCGTGGCCTTGGCCTTGGTGGCGATCTCGTCGGTGACGACGGGGTTGATGTCCTTGAGCTCCACGGTCTGGGCCTTCGCCTCGGTGGCTCCGAAGCCCTTGACCGTATCTGCCAGAGCGGTGGCGATCGGCTCGGGATCGGCGCCCTGACCCTGCTGGCCGGGCACCACATCGAAACCGCTGCCATCGCCATTGAGCTTGATCTGCGCATCCACCGGCTGCTTGCCATTGCAACCCAGCTGCTCGTCGATGACGGTGCTCGTGGCGGCGGCCGCGTTGACCAATTCAGGGGTCACGTCCTTCTTGGTCCAGAACGCGTAACGCTGCCACCATGCGTCGTCACGCTTGGCGTCGAACGCCTCCTGGGCGATATTGTCAACGTCCGCGTCCAGTCCAAGGTCGCTAAGACGGAAATCGCCGGACTTGCCATTGTACGTGACTTGGACCGTCGCGTTCCTGACGTTGTCCTCCACTGTCCGGGCGATCTGGTCCTTGGTCTGGCCGGCGATCGAATTGCCCCACAAGGTGGTGCCCGGCAGGGCGTGGGATTCGAAATACCACCATCCGCCGGCCGCCACAGCGCCGATCATGGCGACAAACGCGGCCAACACAACCCACGGCCACACATGGCCCTTGCGCACGTTCTCGGCAGCGGGATCGGCCACCGCATCAAGAGACCCCAGAACTTGCGTGGCCTCATTGGTCACAGGGTCAGCGGGAGACCTCCCCGCCGTGTTCGCACCCCCGACGTTGTTGTTATCGGTCATGATCGTGTTCGCTCTCCACTCCGGCATCAGCCGCATATATGGCACATGGCTTTGTCCAAACACCGCCATTGTAGGCGGAATGCTTGTCATGACAGGTTACACAGGAGTACCCGATGAATGTGAGCTGGCTCACAGGGGATGGTTTCGGCCGCGTCAACCAGCATGCCCTCTTCCCGGACCATACCGGCATCGGCAATCCACGATGTTCCCTTCGTCGGGCCCATCGCCTGAGTGATGTCGTATCGCGCTCGCTCATTGCTCTACTTTCCGCCGTAGCATGCGTCCTAATCGCATCGTATCAAACAGAGACGGAGGCCGGTAATTTTTTACCGTCGCACACGGAACCAAGCCATATTCGGCATGCCACGGACCACGAATGACGGCAAAGGGGCGGCGCAGCCTCCCCATCGGGAGACCACACCGCCCCTTTACCGTATCAGTGCCATGGCACAGTGATTCGTCAGTCAGCGTAACCGTATCCGGCCGACGGAATCACGACGCCAAAGAACCAGGCAGGAGAACCGGCGAGCACCGGCGCGTCACTTGCCCAGACGTTCGGTCTCGTGATCGAGCGCGGCCTTGACAAGTCCCGCGAACAGCGGATGCGGCTTGGTCGGGCGCGACTTGAACTCCGGGTGGGCCTGAGTGCCCACGTAGAACGGATGCACGTCCTGCGGCAGTTCGACGAACTCGGTGAGCTCGCCATCCGGGCTCTGGCCGGAGATGCGCAGACCGCCCTCACGCAGACGGTCCTTGTAGGCCACGTTGACCTCATAACGGTGGCGGTGACGCTCGGTCACATGCGTGGTGCCGTACAGTTCGGCCACCAGCGAGCCCTCCTCGAGCTCGGCCGGGTAGGAGCCCAGACGCATGGTGTGGCCCATGTCGCCGTGACCGGCGACGATGTCCTTCTGCTCCTCCATCGTGGCGATGACCGGGTTGGCGCAATCCGGCTCGAACTCGGAGGAGTTGGCGTCCTCGATGCCCAGCACATGGCGCGAGTATTCGATGACCATGGACTGCAGGCCCAGGCACAGGCCGAGGGCGGGCAGCTTGTTCTCGCGGGCGAACTTCAGCGCGCCGATCTTGCCTTCGATGCCGCGGATGCCGAAGCCGCCGGGGATCACGATACCGTCGATGTTGTCGAGCGCGGCGGCGGCGCCTTCGGTCGTCTCACAGCGATCGGCGGCCACCCACTTGACGTTGACCTTGGCCCAGTTGGCGAAACCGCCGGCCTTGATGGCCTCGGTCACGGACAGGTAGGCATCCGGCAGGTCGATGTACTTGCCGACGATGGCGATGTTCACCTCGTGCTTCGGGTGGTGGACGCGCTCGAGCAGGTCCTCCCACTCGTCCCAGTCCACGTCGTGGAACGGCAGGCCGAGCTCGCGCACCACATAGGCGTCGAGGCCCTCGTCGAACAGGATCTTCGGCACGTCGTAGATGCTGTTGGCGTCCACGCAGTTGACCACACCCTCGGCGTCCACATCGCACATGAGGCTGATCTTGTCCTTGATGCCCTGGTTGAGCGGACGGTCGGAGCGCAGCACCAGCGCGTCCGGGGAGATGCCCAGCTGGCGCAGCATCATCACGGAGTGCTGGGTGGGCTTGGTCTTCAGCTCGTGCGCGGCGGAGATGTACGGCACCAGCGAGACGTGCACGAACATGCAGTTCTCGGAGCCGAGGTCACGACGCACCTCGCGGGCCGCCTCGAGGAACGGCTGGGACTCGATGTCGCCCACGGTGCCGCCGATCTCGGTGATGATCACGTCCACGTCGTCGGAGGCCTGGGCGCGCATGCGGGACTTGATCTCGTTGGTGATGTGCGGAATCACCTGCACGCACTGGCCGAGGTATTCGCCGGCGCGCTCCTTGCGCAGCACCTCCTGATAGATCTGGCCGGTGGTGACGTTGGCCTTCTGGCTCAGGAACACATCAAGGAAGCGCTCGTAGTGGCCGATGTCCAGATCGGTCTCGGCACCGTCCTCGGTCACGTAGACCTCGCCATGCTGGAACGGGTTCATCGTGCCCGGGTCCACATTGATGTACGGATCAAGCTTCTGCTGGAGAACCCGGATGCCACGGCTGCGCAGCAAACGACCGAGGGAGGAAGCGGTCAGGCCCTTGCCAAGTGAGGAGACAACGCCACCGGTGACGAAAATATGCTTGGTGACGTGCTCTTGTGAATTGCCATGTGTTCTTCTAACCATGGAATTTCACTCTATCATCCTCGCGTGACTCGGCGTGTTCGTGGATAGTCGACTCTTCGCCTCGCATGCGTCAGTCGGTCTTGCCGATACTGAACACAGCGATCGCCTTGGCCGAGTTGGTGACGGAGAAGATCACCGACTCATAGCCCCGCTGCGCCATCTCATTGGCAGTCTTCTCCAGTCGCTCGGCCATGCTTGCGGCCTTGATGCGTAATTCAGCACCACTGCCTTGTGCTGCTTCATCGGAATCCCCTGCTCTGTATTCCATGTATTCCAAGTATTCCAGAAGGCAGCTTCATGGTAATTCGTCATAGATCGATGCGGATACCGCATTCCAGACGCTTTGCCTATTTTCTTTCCAACACGATATCCAATGCGCTGCCGTCATAATCCCACGCGGCTTTGATGCCGCACATTGACCATCGTCATCGTTCAGTTATCCACAACCCGCCGAAAATGGGAAGCTGTATCCACATTGTCCGTTCCGCTTGCGCTTTGCATAATCGACGGTTTAGCGTCGGCATCATGAAAGAGCACAAGGAAGTGACCGCACTGCTGCGGCAAGCCGAATCCGAACAGCGATGCGCCTTTGGCAGCACCAGCTCACAACGTCGCGCATTGAAAAGGCGGGAAACAGCGCGCGAACTCATCGCGCCCTATCCGGCGATGTATGCCACCCCTCAATACTGGAAAACGCTCAACCCCTCAGAACAGGAAATGCACGTTATGCGTACTCTTGCACAGAAGCATCCCTCTTGGGTTTTCGCTGGGCTCAGTGCCGCTTGCGCCTACCGGTTGGATCATGCCTATTCGCTTCATGACGGCACGGTATCCATAGCGAGCACATTGACCAGTCGAGACTCCGACTGCTCGAAACTTCGACGAATCTATATGAACGATATTCGCCCGTGGAGCGCCTACGGCATTCGCGTGACCTCCCCCGAACGCACGCTTATCGATTGCGCAGAACGGTTCGAGTTTCCTTACGCCTTGGCTTTCTTCGATTCTGCGCTACGGCGGAATTACACCACAATCGATCGAATATGGTCGCTTCTCATCCAAGTCTCACCAGACACGTCCCGTGTCAAGCCGCTTCTTGAATGTGCTGATCCATTAAGCGAGAACGGCGGTGAATCACTGATGCGCGGACTAATCAAACAGCACCATTTCGCTGTCCCACTGCTTCAGGTGGAATTCGAAAATCCCGGCAACGCTCAATACCCTTACCGCGTTGATTTCTGCTGGAAATTGGCCAACGGATGCATCATCGTGGCCGAATATGACGGTATGGCAAAATACGCCGATGCAAGTAATGCAAACCGGGCCAGCGTCTCAGCCAAGCTGGAATATGAACGAAAACGCGAAGCGCACCTCAAATCAAGCGGCGTGACCACCATCGTTCATGTGTTCTACGAAGATTTGATAGATGTCAATCGCTTAATCGGCAAACTTCTTGGTGCTGGAGTTCCAAGACTCCGATGAACGGCGTCTCCAGTGAAACGGCACTTTCCCCCAAAACAAGGCATTACTTTGGGGAAAAGTACCATTGACCGATGCTCAGTGGCACTTTCCCCCAAAATTGATCGCAATTCTGGGGAAAAGTACCGGATAATCAATCTCAGCGGTACTTTTCTCCAAGGTATTGGACGGATTTGGGGAAAAGTACCTCGCATGAGAGGGGGCGTACACGTGCAGTCGCACGTCACACAGTTGCACATCACACAGTTGCACATCACACAGTTGCACATCACGCAGCCACGCGCAACTCACCGATGGATAACCGCAACGACGCGAAACGACCCGATCAGCAACGGGAGATGCCGAATCAGTTGTTGATAAGGTGGGCGATGGCCTCGAGCGCCAGTTTGTAGCCGTAGAAGCCGAGACCCGTGATGGTGCCGGTGGCGACCGGGGAGATCACGGAGCGCTTGCGGAACTCGTCGCGGGCCGAGGGATTGGAGATGTGGACCTCCATCAGCGGCAGGCCCGCGTCGCCGACCATGTGGGCCGCATCGGACAGCGCATACGAATAGTGGGTGAAGGCCGCAGGGTTCATCACCACCGGCGTCTTCTCGTCGGCGGCCTGATGCATCCAATGCACCATCTCGGCCTCGTCGTCGGTCTGACGCACCTCGACGTCGAGGCCCAGTTCAGCGCCCCACTGCGCGCACAGGCGACGCAGTTCCTCGAGATCCTGACGGCCGTAGACATCGGGCTGACGCACGCCAAGACGTCCGAGATTCGGGCCGTTGACGACGATGACCTTGGTGGATTCGGTGGACATGATGTTCTCTCCCTCCGCCCTTTCGGGGCATCTCCCTCGGCAGAGGGAGACAGTACTGATTACGACTGGTGGTGGTCTGCTGACAGCCATGGCCAAGACCATAGCCGGCAGCAGACCAAAAATCGTCCTTCTCGCGGCGAGACGAACGAAACGAATTGCTTGATGTTCCGTGATGATCGTTCATATCCCGATGGCATCCCAATGACGCCGATGCCATCAATCAGCGACATGAAACGATGAAACGGAACGAATGATGCGGAACGATAAGGGCGAAGCGCGATGCGGCCATGACATCGCCGCATCAGCGCCGCCTCCCTCACTGCTGGATGCGGCGGAACGCCTCCTCGACGGCATCGGCCTGCGGGTTGTCCAGATGGACCATATGGCCCGGGCCACCGTCGAGTACCACGAAACGCAGCATGTTGCCGCGTGCCTTCTTGTCGCGGTGCATCAGAGCGAGCACCTCGTCGAACGAGCCGCCGTTCCACGAGGTCGGCAATCCAAGCGAACCCAGCAGGGAACGGTGGTAATCGACCAAATCCTGATCGATGTAGCCCAGAATATGGGCGAGTTCGGCCGCATACACCATGCCCACAGCTACCGCATTGCCATGACGCCAGCGGAAATGCTCAAGCTTCTCGATGGCGTGGCCCAGCGTGTGACCGTAGTTGAGGAACTCGCGCAGCCCCTTCTCCTTGAGGTCGGAGGAGACGTGGTACGCCTTGACGGTGACCGTGCGCTCAATGAGCTCGGCCACCACGTCCTCCAGCGGCGTGCCGAGGAACGAGGAGCCATCGAAGCCACGCAACTCATCCGCGTGGGACTCGAGAATCGAGAGGATTTCGGGGTCGCGGATGAAGCCGGACTTGGCCACTTCACCCAAGCCCTCGATGAAGATGTCGTTGGGCAGCGTGACCAATGCGCGCATGTCCGCCAGTACGCCGGCCGGCGTGTAGAACGAGCCCACAAGGTTCTTGCCTTGCGGCGTGTTGATGCCGGTCTTGCCGCCGGTGGAGGCATCCACCATGGCCAGCAGCGAGGTCGGGCAGTTCACGTATCGCACGCCACGCATCCAAGTGGCGGCCACGAAACCGGCCAGATCGGTGGCAGCGCCGCCGCCCACGCCCACCACGGCGTCGGAGCGGGTGAAGCCTTCCTCACCAAGACGCTCCCAGATGCCGTTGGCCACGTTGATGGTCTTGCCCGGCTCGGCGTCCGGAATGAGGATCTCGGAGACCTCGTACCCGCCTTGCCGCAGCAGGGCACGGGCGCGATCCGAATGGCGCTGCACCGGCTGGGTGTGGATGAGCGCGATCTTGTGCGGTTTGGGCCCCAGCACTTCGACCAGATGGCCCATCGTGCCTTCACCGATGGCCACGTCATATGGCTCGATGGTGGCCCCCGTGACATGCACCGTTCGCTGTGCGACCATATCAATCACCTTCTTGGCGGCACCCTGCGGGGTGAGCCCGCGGGTATGCACATGGACGTTGGCGACCCGGCGGAATACCGGATCGCGCTCTTTGAACAGCTTCTTCCAACGCGCGTTGGCGTCCCCGTTGAGCATGGGCCGGCCACCGCCCCGATTGGCGCGTTCCATGGCCTCGGCCGGATCGGCGTCAAGGTAGACCACGCGCCCGCCGCGGGCGATGTAATCCGCCAAGGCGTCCTGCGTCGAGGGGGTCATCGGCGCGCCTCCGCCAAGGGAGAAGACGCCCTCGAAATCCTCGAGGAAGTCGGCGATGAGGTCGGCTTCGACACGGCGGAACGCCGGCTCGCCGTAGCGTTCGAAGTACTGTGGGATCTTCATGCCGACCTCGCGCTCGATCTCCAGATCGGCGTCGGCGAACGGCACATGGATCATGTGGGCCACTTCCTTGCCCACACGGGTCTTGCCTGCGCCCATCATGCCGATGATGACGGCATGCGGACGGCGGGCGCGGCGGGAGTTGTATGCGTTCATCAGCGCATGTGCTCCGGCCAGGAGGCGAGGTAGGACTCGAGATTGCGGTGCGTCTCCGCCACGCTGTCGCCGCCGAACTTGTCGAGCGCAACCTGGGCGAGCGTCAGACGTACCATGGCCTCCGCCACTACAGCGGCGGCCGGCACGGCGGTCGAATCGGAACGCTGGTTGATGGCCTTGGCCGCCTCGCCGGTGAGCACATCCACGGTGCGCAGGGCCTTGGGGATGGAGGGAATCGGCTTCATGGCGCCGCGCACGCGAATCACCTCGCCGTTGGACATGCCTCCTTCGATGCCGCCAGCACGGTTGGACAGACGGTCGATGCGGCCGTCGGCGTTGACCACGATCTCATCGTGCGCCTGGGAGCCAGGGCGTGCGGCCTCGCGGAAGCCGTCGCCAATCTCCACGCCCTTGAACGCCTGAATGCCCATGATGGCGCCAGCCAGCGCCGCGTCCAGACGACGGTCGGACTCCACGTAGGTGCCGATGCCGGCGGGCACGCCGTATGCCAGCACCTCCACGACGCCGCCGAGCGTGTCGGCCGCGCGCTTGGCCTCGTCGATGCGTTCGATGATGCGCTGCTCGCCTTCCTTATCCAGCGTGCGCACAGGCGAGGCATCCAGCGCCTCGACGTCATCCGGGGTGGGCAGCGGCAGGTCGGGGTTCGTCTCCACACCGCCCAGCGCCACCACATGGGACACGGTTCGGATGCCGAACGTCTGCTCGAGGAACTGGGCGGCCACCGCGCCCAACGCCACGCGGGATGCGGTTTCGCGCGCGCTGGAACGTTCCAGCACCGGGCGTGCGTCATCGAAGCCGTACTTGCGCATACCGGTCAAATCGGCGTGGCCCGGACGCGGACGGCTCAGCGGCGCGTTGCGTCCCTCGGCGGGCAGTTCATGGTCGAGTGCGTCAGCGCTCATCACCTCGGTCCACTTGGGCCATTCGGTGTTCGCGATCTCGATGGCCACCGGGGAACCGAGCGTGTACCCGTGACGCACGCCGGTGAGCAGGCGCACCTTGTCCTGCTCGAACTTCATGCGCGCCCCGCGCCCGTATCCGAGACGGCGACGGGCCAGAGCCGAGACGATGTCATCCGTGCTGATGCGGACCCCGGCCGGGAGCCCCTCGATCATGGCCACCAAGGCCTCTCCGTGCGACTCCCCTGCCGTCTGCCAGCGCAACATATGTTTCCCCTTGTTTCATCGGTTGAATACTAGGGGTTAATGTTAAGCCATGCCATACCTGTTCACGCTGCCCGGTCTGCTATGTGGGCTCGCGCTGTCCATCGAAGACGTCAGGCACCGACGCGTGCCGCTGGCCTGGGTCGCGGTGGGCGCGCTCGTCCAGATCGCCACCGATTTCGGCTATGGGGTGATGGCCAATGATCTGTTCGCCCTGTTGCAGGCGCTGCTGTTCACCGTGCTGTGCTGCCTCATCCAGTTCGCGTTGGCGCTCATCGTGCCGAAGTCGTTGGGATTCGGCGATGTGACGGCTCTGATTCCGATGGGACTGGCCGTGGGGCTTCTCGGACTGTGGTCCGTGGTGGTCTGGTGGGTGGCGATGGGCGTCGCCGGCATTGTCTGGATCGCCGCATGGACGCGGTTCGATCCGCAACGCGACACGGCCTATGCCGGCAAGGTGCCGTATGTCCCGGCGATCCTGACGGGCGCGATTGTGACGGTCGTCATAACTGCCGTGTCCGCACTGATGTGACTTGACGCAGCCGCTGACTTGGAAGTCCGCCGGCGCGTCAGTCCTGGTGGTCGGCCTGCCACTGGCGCAGTTCGGCGACGTTCTTGTCGTGCTCCTCGGCGGTGGTGGCGAACTTGGTCTCGCCGGTGTCGAGGTTCACGGTGCAGAAGTACAGCCAATCGCCCTCCTCGGGCTCCATAGCGGCCTTGATGGCCGAATCGCCCGGATTGCTGATCGGGGTGGGCGGCAACCCGGAGATCTTGTAGGTGTTGTACGGGTTGGAGTCGTCCTGCGTCATGGCCGTGGTCACCTGGGCCGGCTTCACGTTGTTGCCGTACGCCACAGTGGAGTCCATGCCAAGCGTCATGCCCTGCTCCAGCCGGTTCTCGATCACGCGGGTCACCTTCGCGTAGTAATCGGCCTTGTTGACCTCCGCCTCGGCGATGGAGGCGATGATCATGACACGCTCGCGCTCCGTGCCGCTGGGCACGCCCAGATCATCGAGTTTGGCGATGCGCTTATCGACCATGGCCTTGAGCACGTCCTTGGCGCTCGTCATGCTCTTGACGTTATAGGTGCCCGGCTCGAACCATCCCTCGAAGCTGCCGCCGGCCTCGGTGGGCAGGATGCCCTTGCCCTTGTCGTCCACCAGCTTGTCGAACTCGGACTTGTCGATGCCCGAGAGCTTGGCCGCCGCCTCGATCACGTCGTTGGCCCGCTCACCGGGACGGACCTCGAGGAAGCCCGACGCCTGCTTGGAATCGGACAGCACATCGGCCACATCTGTGGCTGCCATGTGCTTCTTCAGGGTGAAGGTGCCGGGGTACAGGGTGATGTCGTTCGCACCGACCACGGAGGTGAACGCCGCGGCCGACTTGATGACGTCAGCCTCGACCAGGTTCTGCGCGACTTCCGCGGCGCTTTGCCCGTCGTCCACGGTGAACTCGACTTCGCCATAACCGGGGCCGGGATAATCGGCGACGTTGGCCGTCGTGGATTGGCTGCGGCTGTCCCGCCAGGCCATGAGCTTGGTGAAGCCGAAGTATCCGCCGCCCGCAATCAGCGCGACGACGACGATGGCGATGATGATGCCGCTGAAGCGCTTACGTTGCCGTTGGGCACGACGCTGGCGCATCTCCTTGCGGGATTTCGGCGGACGGGGAGGTTCGGAGGCATTACCGGCTGGAGCGGCGGTTCCATGTTCCACCCAATGCGTGTTCTCATCGAAGAAATCGTGGAAATCGTCGGACATAAAACCGGTACCTCACTGTTCCCTTGCACGGTCGAGCGCCGTCTGCAAAATCACCACTGCCGACTGCTGGTCAACTACCGGCCTGTGCCTGTTCGAGGAGCGCTGCGCCTCGAACAACTGACGATGTGCGCTGACTGTTGTCAGTCTTTCGTCTATCAATGATACCCGCGGAATCGCAAGCGCGCCCTCGGAGGGCTCGGATGAATCCCACTCCCCCGCCTCCGGTCCGAACTCAGCGATCAACCGCTTTTCAAGGTTGGCCGCCCATCGGCGCGCCTTTTTGGCGCTTTTGCCTTCGGTGCCGTCCATATTCAGCGGCAGGCCAACGACGACGTGGGTCACCTGCTCATCCTCGATGATGTTCAGCACCTCGTCGATGGCGAAGAAATAGTCGCCGGCAACGTGAATGTTCCCGGCGGGGTGTGCGAAGGTAAGCTCCGGGTCGGACAGAGCCAGTCCGACCCGAGCATTACCCAAATCGACGCCTAACCAGACCACGGGCGACTCTCAGGCCTTCAGCGCCTCGTGCTTCAGAGCCTCGAGCGCCTCGTCGATCTTGGTCGCGTCGGCGCCGCCACCCTGGGCGAAGTCCGGCTTGCCGCCGCCACCGCCGCCGAGGATCTTGGACGCGCCGCGCACGAGGTCGCCGGCCTTGATGCCGGCCTTGCGGGCGGCCTCGTTGGTGGCCACGGCGACCATCGGCTTGTCGTCTTCGGACACGCCGGCGAGGGCCACCACGACGGGGGCGTCCTCACCGAGCTGGCCACGCACGTCGAGCACGGTCTTGCGCAGGGCGTCGAAGGAACCGAAGTGGCCCACGTTCTTGACGGCGGCCTTGACCGGGGCGTCGGAAGCCTTGGCGTCGGCCACGAGGGCCGGCATGGCGGCGGCCAGCTGGGCCTCGTACATGGCGGCGAGACGGCGATCGGATTCCTTGAGCTTGGCGAGCAGCGTGTTGACGCGCTCGGCCAGCTCGTCCGGACGGGCGTTGAGCTTGTCGGACAGCTGGGAGACCAGCGCATGCTCACGGGCGTTGAAGTCGTAGGCGCCCTGGCCGACGACGGCGTCCACACGACGCACGCCCTGACCGATGGAAGCCTCGGAGAGGATGTTGACCATGCCGATCTTGCCGACGTGGTCCACGTGGGTGCCGCCGCACAGCTCGCGGCTCCAGCCGTCCTCGCCGATGGAGACCACGCGCACGATGTCGCCGTACTTCTCGCCGAACAGGTGCATGGCGCCCAAGGCGATGGCGTCGTCGAACTTCATCTCCTTGGTGGTGACGGCGAGGTTGTCACGCAGCTTGTCGTTGACGCGCTCCTCGACGGCGCTGATCACGGACTTCGCCGGGGCCTTGGACCACTGGAAGTCGAAGCGCAGACGGTTCGGGGCGTCCTCGGAACCACGCTGGGTGGCCTGCGGGCCGAGTTCCTCGCGCAGCGCCTTGTGCACCATGTGCGTGGCGGTGTGGGAGCGGGCGATGGCGCCACGGCGGGCCAGGTCGATGTTGGCGTTGACCTCGGCGCCCACGACCAGCGTACCCTCGGTCAGACGGCACTGGTGCACGATGAGGTCCTTGATCGGCTTCTGCACGTCGTCCACCTCGAGCACGGCGCCGTCGTCGGACAGGATCTCGCCCTGATCGGCGAGCTGGCCGCCGGCCTCCGCGTAGAACGGGGTGCGGTCGAGGATGACCTCGATGTTGGCCGGTCCGGTGACGGCCGGCACGGAGCCCTTGCCCTCCTGCATGATGCCGATCACCTTGGCGCGGGCCGACATGTCGGTGTAGCCGAGGAAGTCGATGGGCTTGACGAGGGTCTTCTTGAAGTCGTCGTAGACGGACAGGTCCACGTTGTGACGCTTCTTCAGGGCGTCGGCGCGGGCGCGGGACTTCTGCTCGGCCATGAGCTCGCGGAACTTGGCCTCATCCACCTTGACGCCCTGCTCGGCGGCCATCTCGAGGGTCAGCTCGATCGGGAAGCCGTAGGTGTCGTGCAGCTTGAAGGCGTCCTCACCGGTCACGGTCGGCTCGGAGGAATCCTCCTTGGCCTTGTTGACGGCCACGTCGAGAATCGTGGTGCCGGTCTCGAGGGTGCGGCGGAAGGCGTCCTCCTCGCCGTACGCGGACTCGCTCACCTCGTGGAAGGTGTCGTTGAGCTCAGGGTAGCTGGGCTCCATGGCGGCCTTGGAGGTCGGGAAGAGGGTGGGCAGCACCGGATCGGTCACGCCGAGCATGCGCATCGAGCGCACGGTGCGGCGCAGCAGGCGGCGCAGCACGTAGCCGCGGCCCACGTTGGAGGGGCGCACGCCGTCGGACATGATCATCAGGGCGGAGCGCACATGGTCGGCCACGACGCGGAAGCGCACGTCGGCCTCCGCATCCTCACCGTACTTGAGGCCGGAGAGCTGCTCGGCGGCCTCAATGACCGGGAAGACCTCGTCGGTCTCGTAGATGTTGTTCTTGCCCTGCATCAGGTAGGCGAGACGCTCCAGGCCGGCGCCGGTATCGATGTTCTTGTTCTCGAGCTCGCCGACGATGTGCAGGTCGGTCTTGGACTTGACGTTGTCCACCTCGTAGTTCTCGAACACGAGGTCCCAGATCTCGATGTAGCGGTTCTCGTCGGCGATCGGGCCGCCCTCCTTGCCGAACTCGGGGCCGCGGTCCACGTAGATCTCGGAGCAGGGGCCGCCGGGGCCGGGGCCGCCGGTGGTCCAGAAGTTGTCCTCCATGCCCATCTTCTGGATGTGCTCGGGGTCGACGCCCTCGTTCACCCACAGGGAGCGGGCCTCGTCGTCGTCGGTGAAGGTGGTCATCCACAGCTTTTCCGGGTCGAAGCCGTAGCCGCCCTCGCTCTGCGGGGTGGTCAGCAGCTCCCAGGCGTAGTGGATGGCCTCCTCCTTGAAGTAGTCGCCAAAGGAGAAGTTGCCGAGCATCTGGAAGAAGGTGCCGTGACGGGTGGTCTTGCCCACCTCGTCGATGTCCAGCGTGCGCACGCACTTCTGGTTGGATGCCATGCGATGCTTCGGCGGGGTCTGCTCGCCCATGAGGTACGGGATGAACGGCACCATGCCGGCGATGGTGAACAGCGTGGTGGGGTTCGGGGAAATCAGTGATGCCGAGGGTACGACCAGATGGTCATGCTTGGCGAAATAGTCGAGATATCGCTTGGCGATGTCCGCAGTGCGCATGGGCGGATGAACTCCTTGTTGGTGTTGTGGGCGCGTAGACGCCCCTGTCTGATGGGAAAAGTCGGTTGTGGCCGAAAGGGCCTGCTGTTCGACGCTCGTCCACTTTCATGGGCGGGCGCGGGATGTGAGGTTCACGATGAAGTTTGCGTGAGTCTCACGCGCGCGCCGGCCGGAATCGGACAATCATCGAACGGCGTCGAAGGACGTCAGTCGGCGCGCTCGATGTACTGGCGGTTGAGCTCGGCCTCACGCGCCCGGCGGGTGGCGTTGAACTCGTCGACCAGCCCGGCGAGCGTCCTCAACGGCACGTTGTCCTGATCGGGGCCGAGCAGGAACTGACGCGCCTTGTCGGGCGTATTGGCCCTGACGTAGGCCTGCGCCTTGGTGACCGCGACAACGCCGATGGCCACGCCCACGCCGATCCAGAAGATGCGTTTGAACATCACGCCTCCTTCTTCGTGCCGGCGGCTTCGGATGCCGTCTCGGCGGCACCGTTCGCGCGGCCGGCGACGAAGGACTGGGCCGTGGACTTGAGCGCGTAGACGGCGGATGCCACCTTGATGACGGGCTTGCCCAGGAAGGAGCCGTACAGGTCGGTGAGCGCGCCCACGTTGTTGGCCGTGGTCGAGGCCGCCGCGGAGATGCGGTTGACGTCCTCAAGCGACTTGTTGACCTGCTTGACGGTGGTCACGCCCTCATCGAGCGCCGGGATGGCATGCTCGCCCGAGTCCTTGACGGTCTGCGAGATCTGGTCGAACATCTTGCCCAGCCTGATCAGCGGATAGATCATGAAACCGGCCAACACCGCGAACGCGATGGCCGCAATCAGGCCAGCGATCTCCCCGACTCCCATTCTTACCTCCTTGAGGTCACATTTACTCGGATAAGGGTAGCACTCCTGCCCTATTTCCTCATGTCGGTCCATCCGCACGGCCCGAAAACCTGTGCCGTGAAGATGTCTGCAGACCATTTCCGACCGTCGGGCCGACCGCCGCTGCCGGCGTTGGTCGAGGTCGTGCCGGCAAGGCGCGCCGGCGACCGGTTCAAAGGCCGTCCCATCGGCGCCGCTCCAGCCGCCATTCCAGACGCCGGTTCCAGCAGCCGGGCCGAAGCCGGTTCAGCGGCCGTACGAGACGATGGTGACCGCCTGGTCGAACGGCTTGTCGGTGTCGAAATCGAGCACGGTGACCGAGCCGTTGGCGGGGCGCTCGCTCAGGTCCAGATCAGGGCCGCCGAAGCGGTGGGCGAGGCTGAGCAGCGTGTTGCCATGTGAGATCTGCAGCACGTCGTCACCGTCGTTGAGGGCCGGATTGGAGGCGATGAGCCGGAAGGCCCCCTCCACGCGAGTCCAATATTCCTCATCCGATTCCGCATCGTGGAATGGGTCGGCTTCCTTGAGGAAGTCACGCGACGCGGCGAGGCCGTACCGCTCGACGATCTGGTTGTAGGACTTGACGCCGTGGGGCGCACCGGCGGCGTACCAGGCCATGGCCATGTCGAGGCCCTCGAAGTATCCGTAGAACTGCTCGCGGAAATGCATGTCGCTGACGAGCGTCGGACGGGCGTTGCCGGCCTGCTCGTTGATGTCGAGAATCGTTTCGGCGGTCTGCTGGGCGCGCGTGGTGTCGGAGCAGTAGGCGGCCGCGAAGGTCAGTCCCTTGAGCCTGTCGCCGGCTTTGGCGGCATCGGCAAGGCCGGATTCGGTCAGCGGCGAGTTGGACCACCCCTGCAGGCGGTTGTACCGGTTGAAGTAGGTCTGCCCGTGGCGGACCAGATGCAAGTGCAGAATCATGTCTCCATGCTACCCGCCGATATGGCGAATCCGAGGCATCGAGACGCCCGAAACGCAGGAACCCCGCGCTTTGGGGCGCGGGGTTCGAGCGGTATGTCCTGGAATTGTTATTGACCAGAGGGGCCCGGATCAGCGGGCGTAGAATTCGACCACGTACTGGATGTTGACCTGCACCGGGATCTGCTCGACCTCCGGCTTGCGGGTCAGGGTGGCCTTCAGGGACGGCAGGTTCACGTCGAGGTAGCCGGGGACCGCGGGCAGCACGTCACGGTGCACGCCCTCGGCGGCGATCTGGAACGGAACCATCGTCTGGCTCTTCGGCTTCACCTGAATGGTCTGGCCGGGCTTGACGCGGTAGGACGGGCGGTCCACGATGTTGCCATCGACGAGGATGTGACGGTGCACCACGAACTGACGGGCCTGGGCGGTGGTACGGGCGAAGCCGGAACGCAGGACCAGGTTGTCGAGACGGGTCTCGAGGTCGATCAGCATGGCGTTACCGGTCTGGCCGGCGACGCGGGTGCCCTTTTCGTAAGCGCTGCGAAGCTGCTTCTCGGACACGCCGTACTGGGCGCGCAGACGCTGCTTCTCGCGCAGACGCACCGCGTAATCGGACTCGGTGCGACGACGGGTGCGGCCGTGCTCGCCAGGAGCGTACGGACGCTTTTCGAAGATGCGCTGAGCCTTGGGGGTCAGTGCGATGCCGAGGGCGCGGGAAAGACGCACCTGACGGCGAGAACGCTGAACGTTCGTCATTGGATTATTCCTTCTGTCGTTATCTGAACGGAACGACCGATATCCGTAAGGATTCGGACGCTGAGCCGGGCCTCTCCAACGCTTCCTCGTGATCACTCACGAACGACCGGCGATGCTGTGATCGCCCGCCGCCGACCCGTTGATGGGCTATGGCTCCAGACGGCATCCACCTTGCGGCAGACACCAAGTACATGAGTTTACACCCAGACCATGGACAGCAGGTCCCACCCGCGCCGTGCCCCGCCGCGAAGGCGCCTATCGAAACGCTCGCTAGAGCTTCTCGATAGCCGAGCCGTCAAACGGACAGCCCAGCGGACTGACCGTAGGCGAGGTGAGCGGCACCGCCGCGAAGGCTCCCATTGAGGAGCTCGTTAGAGCTTCTCAATAGCCGAGCCGTCACACGGACAGCCCAGCGGACTGACCGTAGGCGAGGTGAGCGGCACCGCCGCGAAGGCTCCCATTGAGGAGCTCGTTAGAGCTTCTCAATGGGAGCAACCCTAAGCATCAAGCGCTTGACACCAGCCGAGCCGAAGTCCACGGTGATCACGGAGTTGCGGCCCTTGTCCTGCGCGTCGGTCACCTTGCCCAAGCCGTACTGGTCATGGCTGATCATGTCGCCCACATGGAAGTCGGCGATATTGAGCCCGTTGTCCTTGGTCAGTGCCGAACTGGGCACGGCCTTGCCGGACGCGCCGGCGGATTTCGGCGTGGTGCGGCGGGTCGTCACCTTGCCGCCTCGGGTGTGTCCGTAGGAATCGGACGAACCGGACCGGTACCCGTAGGAGGACGAGCCGGAACCGTATGAGCGCGACCGCGAGCCGGAACGCGAACCCGATGAGGAGCCCGAACGCGATCCATAGGAGGAACCGGAACCGAACGAGGCGTGCGAGCCGAATTCGGATGAGCCATATGAGCCGGAACCGTAGGACGAGCCATACCGGGATTTCGTCCCGGAGCCCCCATAGGAACCTCCATAGGACCCACCGTACGAACCGCCATAGGACGAGCCGGAACCGCGCCCGCCAAACGTCGAGGACCCGCCGAACGACGTTCCGCCGAAGTCGTCGTCATCCCAGCCGCCGAGGTCGTCGGCGAACCCGTCGTTCCATTCGCCGCGCATGCGCTCCACACCGGCCTCGCGGCGCTTCCAGTCGATGAGGTTCTCGGGAATCTCATCGAGGAACTGGCTGGGCATCATATCGGCGGCCTGCCCCCATTGCGAACGCACGGCGGCCCGCGTGACGTACAGCCGACGCTTGGCGCGCGTGATGCCCACATACGCCAGACGGCGTTCCTCCTGCAGCTCCGTGGTGTCCTCCATGGAGCGCGAATGCGGGAACGTGCCCTGTTCCATACCGGTGAGGAACACCACCGGGTATTCGAGGCCCTTGGCGGTGTGCAGTGTCATGAGGGTCACCTTGCCGGAATCCTCCTGCTCGCCGGGCAGCTGGTCGGAGTCGGCCACGAGCGCCGTGGTCTCGAGGAAGGCGGAGAGCGTGGCGTCCGGGGTGTTCTGCTCGAATTCGGCGGCCGTGGACTGCAGCTGCGAGAGGTTTTCGAGACGGGAGGCGTCCTGCGGGTCCACGGACTTCTCGAGCTCGGCCCGGAGTCCCGACTTCTCGAGCACTTCGGCCACGATTTCGCTGGGTTTGGAGTCGTGGGCGCGGGTGAACTGCGAGAGCGCGCCCATCAGGTCGCGGAACGCCTTGAGCTGGTTGGCGGTGCGGGTGGGCACGTTCTCGATCTCGTCCAGATGCATGAGCGCGTAGAAGAAGCTGGCGCCGCGTTCACGGGCGAAGGCGAGCAGGATGCCCTCGGCGCGATCGCCCAGTCCCCGCTTGGGCACGTTGAGGATGCGGCGCAGGTTCACGTCGTCATCCGGGTTGACGAGCGCCTGCAGATAGGCCAGCGCGTCCTTGATCTCACGCCGCTCGTAGAACTTGGTGCCGCCGACCAGTTGGTACGGCAGCCCGGCGTTGATGAGCGCCTCCTCCAGCGAGCGCGACTGCGCGTTGGCGCGGTACATGATCGCCATATCCGAATAGGCAATGGATTCCTCGGCGTGCAGGCGGGCAATCTCGCCGGCCACCCACTGGGCCTCCTGCTGCGCGTTGTCGGCCGCATAACCCACAATCGGCTCGCCCTTGCCGAGTGCGGTCCACAGTTTCTTGGGCTTGCGGCCCTCGTTGTTACTGATCACGGCGTTCGCCGCATCCAGAATGGTCTGCGTGGAGCGGTAATTCTGTTCGAGCATGATGGTCTTGGCCGACGGGAAATCCTGCTCGAAATCCTGGATGTTGCGAATGTCGGCTCCACGGAAGGCGTAGATAGACTGGTCGGAGTCACCCACCACGGTAATCCAGGCCGGGCCGGACTTGCCGGCGTTCGGCGCCCCCGGCACCGGTCGCTCCCCCGAATCCACGCCGGCGAGCTCGCGCACGAGCACGTACTGGGCGTGGTTGGTGTCCTGATACTCGTCCACGAGGATGTAGCGGAACCGGTGATGATAGTAGTCGGCGACGGCCGGATCGGACCGCAGCAGTTCGACGGTCCGGCCGATGAGGTCATCGAAATCCACGGCGTTGGCCAGGGCCAGTCGATGCTCGTACTCGGCGTAGATCACCGCGTAGATGGCTTCGAGATCACCCACGGTGCCGAACTGGTAGCCACGCTGGCCGGGGGTGAAGTCCGGCGCGTGCAGGGCGAGGTATTCCTTCCAGCCGGTCAGATTGTTCTTGAGGTCGGAGATGTGGCCCAGGATCGAGCGCGGCGTGTAGCGCTTGACGTCGAGGTTGAACTCCGTGGCGATGATTTTGACCAATCGCTCGGAATCGGCGGAATCGTAGATGGAGAACCCGGACTTCAGGCCGATGGACTTGCCGTCGCGCCGGAGGATTCTCACACAGGCGGAATGGAAGGTGGAGACCCACATGCGTTGGGCCACGGGCCCGATGAGCGAGGCGAGGCGCTCGCGCATCTCGGCGGCGGCCTTGTTGGTGAACGTGATGGCCAGAACCTGGCTGGGCCACGCACCGAACTGGCTCAGAATCCACGCGATGCGGCGGGTGAGCACACGGGTCTTGCCGGAGCCCGCGCCCGCGCCGATGAGCAGCGCCTGGCCGCGGTACTGCACGGCTTCGGACTGTTGCGGATTGAGGTCGTCCACCAGTTCCTGGGCGCTGCGCGCTATGACTTCCGGCTCCTCGACCACTGCTTCCTCCCTGATGTCCCTCGAATATCCTGAATATCCTGCCGATAATCCTGATTGCGGTCACCTGCGGCAGCCCCGCCGACGATTGCGGCATGTGCCGCCGACCGCCGAAACCTGCCGCCGACTTGCCGCCGACCGTCTCCAGTGCGACATTCATATCTACCATATGCGCCGGTCAGCGTAAGCTGGTTTGCCATATCCCACATGCACATTCAAGGAGGTAATCCATTGCGGGAACTTGAGGAGCGAATCCAGGCCGAAGGCACCGTCAAACCGGGCAA
The DNA here is from genome assembly GCF_006408945.1 of Bifidobacterium sp. UTBIF-78. Taxonomy (NCBI): domain Bacteria; kingdom Bacillati; phylum Actinomycetota; class Actinomycetes; order Bifidobacteriales; family Bifidobacteriaceae; genus Bifidobacterium; species Bifidobacterium sp. UTBIF-78. The sequence goes on along the minus strand of NZ_JFAO01000003.1, from coordinate 10,618 downwards.
CGTGCTCAAGGTGGACGCATTCCTGAACCACCAGTGCGACGTGCGCCTGTTCGACCACATGGGCGCGGCCTGGGCCGAGCACTTCGCGGGCAAGACCATCACCAAGATCCTCACCATCGAAGCCTCGGGCATCGGCATCGCCTGCTGCGCGGCCCGCCACTTCGGCGACGTGCCGGTGGTGTTCGCCAAGAAGGCGCAGTCCATCAATCTCGATGGCGACCAGTACACCACCACCGTCTACTCCTTCACCAAGCAGAAGGAGTTCCCGGTGATCGTCTCCAAAAAGTACCTGAATCCGGGCGACCATGTGCTCCTCATCGACGACTTCCTGGCCAACGGCAAGGCTCTGCGTGGTCTGATCGAGCTATGCGGGGAGGCCGGCGCGATTGTGGAGGGCATCGGCATCGCGGTGGAGAAGGGCTTCCAGGGCGGCGGCGACCAGCTGCGCGCCGACGGCTACGACGTGGATTCGCTGGCCATCGTGGAGTCCATGGACCCGGAGACCGGCACCATCGTATTCCGTCACTGAGCCGGTGCCCCGGCATGCCCGGGTGGGGCGTGAGTCGCACGGTTTGCGCCGATATGACATCAGGAAAAGAGAAGGAAAGAGAAGAGTTTTGAGCACAGAGCAAGAGAAGAAGCAGGACCACGCCAAGTCGGCGGGCATTTCGATGGAGGCGCTGACCTCGCTGGATGCGCCGGTCTCGTTCTGGAAGGGCATCCCGTTCGGCCTGCAGCACGTCATGGCCATGTTCGTGGCGAATCTGGCCCCGATTTTCATCGTGGCCTCCGCCGCGAAGATGACCCCGGCGCAGTCGGCCACCGTGATCCAGGCCGGCCTGCTGGTGGCGGGTCTCGGCACCTGCCTGCAGCTGTACGGCGCGTGGCGCATCGGCTCCCGCCTGCCGATGGTCACCGGCATCTCCTTCACCTATGTGGCGGCCGCGGTGGCCATTTGCGCCGACAAGGGTTATGGCGCGGTCGTCGGCGCGGTGCTGGTCGGCGGTCTGCTTGAGCTGGTGCTGGGCCTGACCGCACAGTACTGGCGTCGTTTCGTGCCGCCGATCGTCTCGGCGATCGTGGTCACGTCCATCGGCTTCTCCCTGCTGAACGTGGGCGCCACCAGCTTCGGCGGCGGCTCCGGCGCGAAGGACTTCGGTTCGTGGGAGAACCTCACGCTCGGCCTGGTCTCGCTGGTGGCGTGCCTGGCGTTCCAGCTGCTCATGAAGGGCACGCTGAAGCAGCTGTCCGTGCTGTTCGGCCTCGTGGTGGGCTACGTGGTGGCCGTCTGCATGGGCAAGGTCGATTTCTCCGGCTTCCAGGGCCTCGCCATCGTCTCCGTGCCGCAGTTCATGCCGTTCAAGCCGGTGTTCGATCCGGGCGCGATCATCTCGCTCGCGCTGCTCTATGTCGTCTCCTCGGTCGAGGTGCTCGGCGACACCGCCGCCCTGACCAAGGTGGGCCTCAACCGTCTGCCCACCGAGAAGGAGACCGCGGGCGCCATCGCCGGCGACGGTCTCATCTCCTCGGTCTCCGGCCTGTTCGGATGCCTGCCGCTCACCTCGTTCGCGCAGAACATCGGCCTGGTGGCCATGACCAAGGTGGTCAACCGCAAGGTGATCCTCTCCGGTGGCCTGATCCTGATTCTGGCGAGCTTCGTACCGGCCATCGCGGAGGTGTTCAACTCGCTGCCGCAGGCGGTGCTCGGCGGTTGCACGATCATGATGTTCGGCAACATCATCCTCTCCGGCTTCCAGATGATCGCCGAGGCGGGCTTCACGCAGCGCAACATCACCATCGCGGCGCTTTCGCTGACCATCGGCATCGGCTTCACGCAGGTGAGCGACATCTTCGCGCACTTCCCGGCCCTGTTCCAGCAGATCTTCGCCTCGAACTGCATCGCCGTGGCCTTCGTCGTCGCCGTGATCCTCAACGCCGTCCTGCCCAGTGAGGAGCACTTCCTCGCTGCTCGCAGTGAGGAACAATAGACACTGGCTCGCTGCCCGAAGCGAGGAACAATAAGCACTGCCTCGCTGTTCGCAGCAAGGAGCAGCAAGCACCAGCTTGCCGCTCGCAACAAGGAACGATAAACGCAGGTTCCTTGCCCGAAACAAGGAAATATAAATTCCGCCCCGTATGGACCGCATCTGGTGAAAGTCGAACTGAAATACTTCAGATTCGATGCTCGTCAGGTGCGGTTTCTCATATCAAGAGATTGCGGATGGCATTGCGACGATGAACCCACGCAGGACGCCGCCAACTTGATCCGGAAAGGTATAGGGGAATCCAACGAGGGTATTCTGCTTTGCAAGGGGTACATCTACGACCTTGCGGAGAGCTATCTGCGTTGCAAGGGGTACCTCAATCAGAATAGCCCGGGTATCTGCATTGGAATTTCAACGTGCGTACCCGCGTTATCGTAGGTGAGGTACCCCTTGCAACGCAGATAGCTCTCCGCAGCACCGCGAATGTACCCCTCGCAAACGAGATACGAACGCGTTGTGCCGAAAACCGAATGGAGAGCATGGAAACGTCGCCTCTGCGATGGGTGCACCCCAATCATTCCAGAGAAGTATTGCAGGCATGATGGGCGTCGTGAAGAATCGTGAGAGGATGACGGTCGAAATTCGTTTCAGATGTAGCGCGACATGCTGATCTGATGGATGCAGGCGGCGTACTGCAACGTATCGGGGATGAACGCCGACGACCGGCATGAACAGTCACGGAACAGTCAAAGATGCATGAGCACGGAATGGAGACGCCATGGCACGACGCACGCGGTATGGGGCCCGACGCCGCCCGAATGACGGTCCGATTCTGGTGGCGGTGGCCGCAGGCGCCGCGCTGTTGATCGTAGCCGGAATGCTATTGCTGCCGAAGCTGTTCGGGCCGCGCGAATACGTGCGTTCCGCCGCCGACGCGTACTGCGCCGCCACGACCGCCGACGGGGTGCGGCACACACTGACCCCGGAACAGGCAAGCAACACCGCGCTCATCGCGAATATCGCCGTCAACAGGGGTCTGCCGGACCATGCGGCCACGGTGGCCATCGCGACCGCCATGCAGGAGTCTCGGCTGACGAACCTGGACTACGGCGATCTGGATTCCCTAGGCATGTTCCAGCAGCGTCCCAGCCAAGGATGGGGCACGGCGGAGCAGGTGACCGATATGACGTATGCGACGAACATCTTCTATGACCATCTGCTCAAGGTTCCCGATTGGCAGACGATTCCTGTGGAGGATGCGGCACAGAAGGTGCAACGCTCGGGCTACCCCGATTTATATGCCAACTGGGACGCCATGGCGCGCGCATGGGCGGCAGGGCTCACCGGCGAGCACGCGGCCGGCATCTCATGCGCGTTGGAACCAGCATCGTCTTCGGACGCGGATGAGCTGAAAACGGCGGTGCAGGCCGCGTTGCCGAATGTCGTCATCGCCGAGAATCCGTCGGGCTCCGGCAAGTCCGATAATGCAACAGCCACAACGGATTCCGCCGGGTCATCCTCATCCGCCGGCTCCGGGACGAGCGGCCTGTTCGGTTGGTTCGGCCAGTTCGGACGGCATGGCAGCGATGACAAGACCACCGCCCGCACGACATTAACTGTGACGTTGCCTTCCGGCCTTGACGAGGCCAGACAGTCGCGCGCCTGCTGGCAGGCGGCGGGCTGGCTGGTCACCCATGCGCGCGAATACGGCATCGACGCGATCACCGCCAATGGCATGAGCTGGAATCGCACCGACGGCGCGTGGGTCGGCAACGAAACCGCCAATCAGAGCATCACCATCACTCTGGCCGGATAGGGCCGGATAGCAGGAGGCCGGCTTTATCGCAGGCGTTTAGCGCAGACGGGTCTCCTTGAGGGCCGACTTGACGGCGGCCTTGGTAATTGCGAATTGGAGATAGTAGGTCGCCACGGTCAGGGCCACCATAGTTGCCAGGGTCACGGCCCCGGCGATGACGTCCGCCTTGGAAAGGTTCTTGACCGGGCACTTGCCGCCCTTGCCACACAGGCCGGGGTGGTGCTTGAGCGGGCAATGGGCCGCCTTGGCGCAGACCTCCTCCGTCGCGCTAGGCTGATCTTCCGCCGTGACGTCGTTGACCCCGTCCTCATTGAACGTGAACGTATCGGTTTCGTTGGTGTCGCTCATGATTACTCCCCTATCAATGGCATTTGACTGTTCCGGACGGCCACCGCGCCGCCGTATCCTCCATTATATCGACACGCCATGCGGTACATCCCGCATGAATTCTCGATGAATTGCAAGGCGCTTGGGAAGACTCCGCTCGCATCCACCTCGCCAGCTGCGGCACAATGGTGCCAACACGGGTTCTTCTGTCCCAAGGAGGCGCGCCATGACCGACGACATGCATCGCATTGACGGGCCCGCCGCGGCCGAAGAGCCGACCGATCATCCGGCGGGCGCGCCGAACGGCCCGATCGCCCACGCACAGACCACTGACGCGGCCAGCCCGTCGGTCGTTCTTCCAATCGCCTCGCCCCTCGCCGCATCCGGCGACGACGCCGGCACCGAGCGCCATTCCATCGACGACTACACCGCGAAGATGACCGAGCTCATCGGCCTGATGCGTATGATCGGCAACGACACGCAGCAGTGCGAGGTCAAGGAATGCAAGCGCCGCATCTCCTCGACCATCACGGACACGCTGTCCGCATTCTCCAACGGGTCGGGCGGCTGGATCATCCTCGGACTTTCGGAGCAGGCCGGATTCACACCGGTCGACCATTTCGACGCGCGTGCCATGCAGGAGGCGCTGAGCCAGGCCTGCGAGAAGATGACGCCTGTGGTGCGTCCGGTAATCGTCACCTGCCCGTTCGAAGGCGCGAATCTGGTGTTCGCCCGCATCGACGAGATGCTGCCGCGCGACAAGCCCTGCTTCACCACCGCACTCGGTCCCCACGGCGGTTCGTTCATCCGCACCGGCGACGGCGACCGGCGCATGACTGCCTACGAGGTGGACCGTCTCATCGAGGAGCATCTGCAGCCCACCTACGATCTCGACATCGTGCCGGGCGCCACCATCGACGATCTCGACCCCGCGCTGGTGGCCGGCCTGCTCGCCCGCGTGCGCGAACAGCATCCGCATGTATTCGCCGGGCGCAGCGACGCGGACACGCTGCTGGACCTGCAAGTGCTCAGGCACGACGATTCGGACGAGGCGCACGTCGGCGGGGTGCTGCGCCCCACGTTGGCGGGATTGATGGCGTTGGGCCGGTATCCGCAGAAATACTATCCAAGACTTGGCATTGCCATCGCCGTCTTCCCCGGCATCAGCCGCGACGATGTGTTCCGCGGCGACGAGCGTCTGGTGGCATCACGCTCGATCGTCGGGTCGATTCCGGTGATGGTCGAGGATGCGGTGGAGTCGCTGATGCGGTGGATCGGCGCGAAGAAGCCCGACTATCCGCCGGTGGCGTTGCGCGAGGCGATCGTGAACGCGCTCACCCACCGCGACTACTCCCCCGATGCGCGCGGCACGCAAGTGCGCATCAACGTATTCACCGACCGTATCGAAATCGCCAACCCCGGTGGCCTGTACGGCACGGTGACGCACGATGTGCTCGCCAATCCGCATCCGGTGACCGGCGTGCCGTTCGTCTCCACCAGGAACCAGTTCCTGTTCACACTGCTGGAGTCCACGCCCTACCCCGGCGGCGGGTTCGTGAACCCGGAGGGCGGCGACGGCTACCAGCGCATCGCGGCGGCCCTGCGCGAAGCCGGCATCGAGCCGGCGACCACGCGCAACGACGTGAGCACGTTCACGATGACGCTGACCCGCCACCGCACGGTGCGCAACAGCTCGCCCAGCGACGTGTCCAAGGCCATTATGACCGTGCTGGAGCGGCATTCGGCGATGAGCATCAAGGAGATCATCCGCGAACTGCAGCTGACTCCGCTGGCCGCCACGTCCGGCATGCGCGAGCTCATACGCGAGGGCCGGGTCGCCAAGGTACGATTCCAGGACGACCCGACCCAGCGGTACCGGTTGAAGGGGAACTAGGCCGGAGCTCTTTGAACTTCGGTTCTCCGTCAGGCGAGCTGGGTGGTGGCGGGGGCCACGGACACCGGACGGGAACGGCGGAGGCGTCCGACGGCCAGCCCCACGCAGAGGAACGTCACGCCGAACAGCGCCACCAGACCGGTCGAGGTGGCCCAGCCGGCCACATCCACACCGCCGGCCGACGCCGTGCCGATGCCGAGGGCATCGTCAACCGCCACGCAGTACCACCAGCCCGGCAGCATGCGACCGATGGCGAGCATCACCTCAGGCATCATGTCCAACGGGAGGGAGATGCCCGAGGTGAACATGATGAGCAGGCCGAACAGATTGGCGAACCCGTTGGCCATCACTTCGCTGAAGTCGCATTCGCCGAGCAGGAACCCGCAGGCCACAGTCATCAGCGCATAGACGCAGGCCGAGGCCGTCGTCATCGCCACGCCGGCCGGAGACAGCCGTGAAAGGTCGAGCCCGGCGACCAGCATCAGCGCCACTGCGGCCGCCAGATAGGCGACCACCACGATCAGCGCGAACGCGCACAGGGCGGCCATGCGCTGCATGCCCATCACCGAGGAACGCTGCGGCGAGGCGAACAGGCGCCGCCTGGTCTCGCCCTCGTTGAACACGCCCAGCACCAGCGCCGTGCACACGGTCATGGCGAGGAACAGCGGATAGAGCGCGGTCTTCATCGTCGTGCCGAAGCCGCTCACGGCCGCATCCGTGGTGTCCACGGCATCGGCGCGGGCGTCGCTGTGATCCACGGCGATTGCGGGGTTCGCTTTCCTGTCGCCGGCGACATCCCGGACTTCGCCGGCGGCAGCGGCCAAATCGTCCAAGGTGAGGCTCTTCAGCCGCCCTTCCGGCAGCATATCGAGGGTGACGCTCTGATGCGCCCCGGCGTCACCGGTCGCGCCGGACGCACCCGACGCGCCGACGATGGAGGACCAATCGAACTCCTGCGCACCGCTCCCGGCAACCGGTGAGCCACCCGACTGGCCGCCGGCTGATTCACCGTACTTCGCGATCCAGTCCTCGTCGGTCACCGACACGTTTCCGCCGACCAACGCCGTGCGGGTCATGGACAGGAACCCGCTCACATTCATCGACGCCATCGCGCCGGCGCCGGATACGTAGCTGGTCACGGTCTCGACGGCCGGGGCGGACCCGCCCGAGACAGCCGAGTCGAGCAGCTTGTCGGCGTAGCCCTCCGGAATGATGACGATGAGGTCCACCCAGTGCGAGGCGACGGCCTGCTGCAGGGTTTCGCTCCGGTCCTCAAGCTCGGTCAGGTCGTTGCCGTCGGCCAGATACGCGCGCATCGTCTCGGCGATATGCCCCCGGTTGCCGTCGCGGTCGATGACGGCCACCGTCGCACGGCCGGGTTCGTAGGTGTCGGCGCTGGCGTCCCGGGACCCGAACAGTTGGGCGCCGCTAATGGCGAACATCATGATGCCAATAAGCACGAGGTAGATGACGATGTACAACCGGTGCGCGACGAGTACGCGGACCGTGGCCTTACAGGTGTTCATAACGCTGCTCCTTCAGCATGACGACACCCACGGCGAGGAAGAGCGTGCTCATGGCGAGCAGGACCGCGCAGGTGACGAGGAACGGACGGTAGCTGTCGAAATAGAGGATGTCGTAGAACAGGTTGGCCACCTGCTGGGCGGGGTTGATGAGGGCGAGGACCGGCGCGTTGCGGGCGATCCAGTCGCTCAGGGCCATCGCGAACCCGCCGTACAGGCCGGAGAACAGCGACAGGGTGCATGCGATCGCGCTGGTCAGGCCCATCTTGACGCTGTGCGGCAGTTTCGGAATCGCGCCGATCATCGTGCCGAACGCGCAGGCCATGAACGAGGCGACCGCAACGGCGAGCACGGCGGCCGGCTCGCGCCCGCCAAGCGCGATGCCGCACACGTACCGGATGTAGGCCGGGGCGATCAGCAAGCTCAGGCCGGAGCACAGCCAGCTGGCGAGGAATCCGGCCAGCAGCTGCCGGCCGCGCCCCAGCGGCGCGACCGTGCGGCGAATACCCAGCGCGGACAGGTTCGCCTGGGCCGTGGTGACCGCGGAGATCGCATAGCCCATGGCCATCAGGCAGGCCATGCCGAGCATCGCGTAGAAGTACCGTGCCATGACGTCCGGCTTGAAGTTCGTGAGCCTAATCTCGCGGGTCATGCCGGTGACGTCGCCGAGCGACGACCAGAACACGCGACTGGTCGCCGCCTGCGGATTACGTTCGATGGTTTCGCGGGTGACGGCGTCGGTCCGGTTGTACAGGTCGATCGCGCCGTCCAGTGCGGCGATGGCGATGGCCTCGGACGATGCCGAATCCATCGAGCCGGCCGCGCCGGACGCCACTTTGGAGGCGAGCATGATCGTCAGGCGGCCGTTCCCGTCGGCGGCGATGTAGCCGTCCACGGTGCCGTCGGCGAGCGCCTTGCGTGCCTGATCGGTGGAGGCGACCGGCGTGGCCTCCACAAGCTTCGTGCCGAGGTCGTCAAGACCACCCGACTCCGAAGCCGGCTGCGAGACGACGGACGCCGTGGAGTCGCCAGAGAGCGCGCCGACGAACGTCTTCGCGCCGGCCGAGCCGTCCAGACGCGCATCCTCCACCACCGCCATCGGAATAGGCTTGAGCTCGTAGCCCTCGGCCAGATCGCCGAACATGCCGGTGAGCAGGGTGGCGAGCACGAGCGGGAACACGATGAGCCAGAACAGCGACGCCTTGTTGCGTACGTTCGACTTCAGCGTCATGACGAATGTGGACCACATGGTTGCCTCCTTTCGACGGGTTTCGACGGGTCGCGCGGCTAGTCGCGCAGCGCCTTGCCGGTGAGTTCGAGGAACACGTCGTTCAGGGTGGGCGGACGGCTGGTCAGATGGCCTACGTTCGCGCCGGAGGCCCGCAGCACGCCGATCAGGTCCACCAGATTATGGTCGCCGCGACGGCAGCGCACGTCGAGCTCGCGGCCGTCGTACGTGGCTTCGATGACGAAGCCGAGCCCGCACACGGCGTCAAGCGTCTCGTCGGTCAGATCGAGCGTCTCGATGGTGATGCGCTCGCCGGTGTCGATCATGGATTTGAGCTCGTCGGCGGTGCCGAGTGCGAGATGACGGCCGTGGTCCATGATGAGGATGCGGTCGCAGATCTGCTCGACCTCCTCCATGTAGTGGCTGGTGTAGATCACGGTGGCGCCGGCCTTGTTGAGTCGTTCGATGCCCTCGAGGATGGCGTTGCGGCTTTGCGGGTCCACGGCCACGGTCGGTTCGTCGAAGAAGATGAGGTCGGGCTTGTGGGCGACGCCGCAGGCAATGTTGAGGCGTCGCAGCAGGCCGCCCGAGAGCTTGCCGGGGCGGAACTTGCGGAAGTCCTGCAGCCCGGCGAATTCGATCGCCTCCTCGACCAGCGGGGCGCGGTCGGCCTTCTTCGGCACGTACAGGGAGCAGAAGTAGTCGATGTTCTCGGTGACGGTGAGCTCGTTGAACACGGCCACGTTCTGCGGCACGATGCCGATGCGGCGTTTGAGCGCGTAGCTGGTGGGCGTCATCGGCTGGCCGAAGACGCGGATGGTGCCCGAATCGTAGGTGAGCAGGGCAAGGATGCAGTTGATCGCCGTGGTCTTGCCGGAGCCGTTGGGGCCAAGTAGGCCGAAGATCTCGCCCTGCCGCACCTCGAGGTCGAAGTAGTCGAGGGCCACCATGTCGCCGTAGTGCTTGACGAGTTTCGAAACGCTGACGGCCGGGGTCTCGTTGTCTGCGTCACCTGTCACGGGCTTCGAATCCGGCACCGCCGTATCCGACTGCCTCGCCGCCGCATCCGACTGAGTTTTTTCGGCCGGTGTTGTCGTAACCGGCGTTGTCCCGCCCGGTGTTGTCCCGCCCGGTGTTGTCCCGCCCGGTGTTGTCACGGCCGGTGTTGTCACAGCCCGAGCGGCGTTGGGTGTCTGGGCGCCCTGGCCAGTTCGGACCGCGTCTTCCTCGCCGTCGAAGGCCGAGGCATCCGTGAGGGTTGCGCGGGTCGTGCTGTCGTCCGCCATATCCGCTCCTTTCCTGGGATTGTCCCCTTCTCGGGTTGTCTCCATCATCCCAAGCGCAGGGTTGCCCAGCCAGCCACAAACGTCACGTTCCGTCCTTGACGCAGTGACATTTGTCATCGGTTACGTCGCATGCGCAGCCCTGCGCGGTATATGCGTCGAGCTGCCTCCATCGGTTTTCCGCGGCGGATCATAGCTAGTGGCCTGTCTCGCAATTGTTTGAGTGGTATCGGTCCTCCCCTGACGAGGGGCTGTCAGCGAAGCTGACTAAGGGAGAGAAAAAGCCGAAGCCCTCAATTATTTAAGAGGCAGACCACTAGCGGCGTCACAACTACCGGACGCGGGGACGCGCAGGTGGCGCAACTCCCCGAAACACGTTTCCGTCCCGTGATGATACGAGGCGAATACAAGGCAGATACGGGACGCACATGCAATAATGACCGATTCTGCACTTGCGTCCCGCAGGACCACCCACCTCACTTTTGGAGAAGCGGCGAAATTCCAATGATTCCACGAGATAAGACGCGGAACACACGTGCAAAACAGGCCGGAATGCATTCCC